>JAZRLT010000221.1:0-4831 GCA_045646995.1 Eubacteriales bacterium
GGGTTCGACTCCCTTCACCAGCTCCAAACCTTCTGACTACTGAACTTAATAATATGGGGGAATTCCCGAGCGGCCAAAGGGGGCAGACTGTAAATCTGTTGTCACTGACTTCGGTGGTTCGAATCCACCTTCCCCCACCAGAAAAAGGACTTTCGTAAGAAAGTCCTTTTTCAATGATATCCGTTCCTTGCGGAACGGGTGATATATCTTCGATATGATATCCTTTATGGATACGCCGAAGGCATATCCATAAAGATGATATATGCCTGCGGCATATGATGGAACGGATATTATATCATGCTTGCGTAGCAAGTATATCATGCGGCGCAAGCCGTATATCATATCGCGTAAGCGATATATCATTTATGTTATAGTTCGAATCCATACACCAATCTACCGAAAATATCTTTTCGTAGCCATTTCGCGAAATTCCAACGATTTTACCTCACGCAACAAAACAACACTTCCCATTTTTGAGAAGTGTTGTTTTTTGTTATAATATTTCGTTCAAATCGTAAGGCGTATTCTGGTATACGAAATAATTCAACCAGTTCGAGAATAAAAGGTGCGCGTGCGCCTTCCAAGTATTGATAGGGGCATTGGCGGGATCGTCTTCGGGGAAGTAGTTCTTCGGAACCTCGGGATTTATGCCCTTTAAAACGTCGCGCTCGTATTCGTTCCTTAAGGTGTCGAAATCATATTCAGAATGACCTGAAACGTAAACCTCGCGACCGTTCTTGTTGGCGACGAGATATACTCCCGCTTCCTCGGACTCGGCTAATATCAAAAGATCGTCGATTTTCTCGATATCCTCGCGTTTGATACCCGAATATCTCGAGTGCGGCGCGGAAAACTCGGCGTTGAATCCGCGTACTAACGGGTTTTCGGGAACGAGAGTTTTGTGTCTGAATATACCCGAAAGCTTTTTGTCGAGCGCGTGCTTTTCGATTCCGTGATTGATGTTGAGACCGGCAAATGCGCCCCAACAAACGTAAAGCGTCGAGTAAACGTTCTTGTGCGACCATGCTACTAACTCGCAAAGCTCGGGCCAATAATCGACGTCAGAGAACTCCAAAAGCTCTACGGGAGCGCCGGTAATGATAAGTCCGTCGAACTTTTCGTTCTTTACCTCGTCGAAGGTCTTGTAGAAGGACGAGAGATGCTCCTCGGGGGTGTTCTTCGAACGGTGCGATGCAGTGTTAAGAAGCGTTATGTCGATCTGTAACGGAGTGTTGGACAGTAAACGTAAAAATTGCGTTTCTGTAACTATCTTCGTCGGCATAAGATTCATAATGGCGATCTTTAAGGGACGTATGTCCTGAGATATCGCGCGCGACTCGTCCATAACGAATATATTCTCTTTTATAAGTGAATCAGCCGCAGGAAGCGACATCGGAATTTTAATCGGCATTATAACCTCCGAAATGTGTTCTTTGATTAGTATATCAAAACCTTCCCGCTAATTCAATAGTTTTTTTCGTTAAACTATGGAAAATCAATATCCTGTGTGATATAATCTTTAATTGAGGTGAGAATTATGCTTTCAAAAATCGTTAAAATTGAAGAATCTGCGCCTGATATCGAGCTTTTGTCTCGTGTTGCCGAAGCCTTGAAAAGGGGAGAGACTGTCGTTTTTCCGACCGAAACGGTATACGGTATCGGTGTTGATGCCTTTAATGAAAACGCGGTGCGCGCTCTTTACGAAAAGAAAAAGCGCCCCTTCGATAAGCCTCTTTTGATGCATATTTCCTCTCTCGAAATGGCTGAAAGTATTGCCGTTTTGGACGATTCAACGCGTGACCTTATCCGTAGATATACCCCCGGTCCGCTGACCTTGGTCGTTAAAAGTAAAAATACGCTCCCCTCTGTCGCCGTCTCGGGCGGTGATACCGTGGGCTTGCGCTTTCCCTCTAATTCCGTGTTCGTCGAGCTTTCCAAAGCCTTCTCTAAACCGATTGCCGCCACAAGCGCGAATATATCGGGCTGTAAGAGCGCCTCGAGCGCCGATGAACTCGCCCCCGTGCTCGATATTGCCGATATAGTTATCGACGGCGGTGAATGCGAATTCGGGCTTGAATCGACGATAGTTTCGCTTGTCGGTGAACGCCCCCGTATCTTGCGCCAAGGCTCGTTCCCGCGTGAGCTTGTCGAGGAGGTGCTGGGTCAATGCGATTGATAGGTCTTTGCGGAAGAAGCGGAAGCGGTAAGGGAATGTTTTGTAATACCGCGTTGGAAAACGGATTTGTCGTTATCGATTGCGATAAGGTCTATAGGGAAATGGTTTCCCACCCGTCGGAATGCCTCTTGGAAATTGCCGATAACTTCGGCGCCGAAGTAATTAAGGACAATGCGCTTGATAGACGATATCTCGCTTCGATAGTTTTCTCCGACCCCGAAAAGCTTAAATTGCTTAATACTATTACCCATAAATATATTACTGCCGAGGTTCAAAATATAATTTCGGGACTGCCCGACTCGGAGATCGTCGTGCTCGATGCGCCTACGCTGTTTGAAAGCGGTATGAATGAAATTTGCGACCTTATAATCGGCGTTGTCGCTCCCGATTCGCTTTGCATATCGCGTATAATGGCGAGAGATAATATTACCGAAGCCGATGCGATATCCCGATTGTCGAACCAGCTTCCCGTAGAAAAAATCATTGAATATTCCGATTGCCTGCTTTATAACGATTCGACGCTTACGGATTTCAAAAACGATTCTCTTGCGCTCGTAAACGATATAAAGGAGGGAAGTGTATGAAGAAACGCGTATCAGTCGCGGTCTGCGTCGCCTTGCTTGTGTTGCTGGCGATCGCCGCTGTGATTGCCGTCCCTATGTCGCGTGAATATCTCTATCCCCGCGAATATAGCGAATACGTTACGCGCTATTGCGAAGCTTACTCCGTCCCCGAGGATTTGGTCTACGCCGTAATTCGTACCGAAAGCAGCTTCGACCCTAATGCCGAATCCCGCGTCGGCGCGTTGGGCTTGATGCAACTTATGCCCGATACCCTCGATTGGCTGTCGAGACTTCTCGATGAGGACGCCCCGACGGGCGAAATAACCGACCCCGAAACGAATATAAAATACGGTACCTATTACCTCCGCCACCTGTACGACCGCTTCGGCGATTGGGGAACTGCGATTGCCGCCTATAACGCGGGTCACGGACGTGTTGCTCAATGGCTCGATAACCCTGAATATTCAGTCGACGGAAGACGCTTAGATTTTATCCCGTTTCAAGAAACAAGAAATTATGTAAACCGCATTTCCGATGCGAGAAAACACTATAAAGAATTATATTACGGAGAATAAAAATGGAAAGAAAAGAATTGGAAAAATTGGAATATAAGGCGGATTATTCGATCCCCGAATCTATCGAAGAACTCCAAAAGGTCGAGGCGTTTTCTAAGGATTACCGCCACTTCATCGATACCGCGAAGACCGAGCGATTAGCCGCTAAATATGCCGAGGGCGAAGCGTTTGCTCACGGCTTTAAGCCCTATTCCTTCGGAGATAAGGTTTCGGTTGGCGATAGAATATGTTATGTAAACCGCGACCGTAGCGTTATCCTCGCAGTCATCGGCTCGAAGCCTCTCTCGGAGGGCTGCCGTATAATAGCTTCCCATATCGACTCGCCCCGTCTCGACCTGAAGCCTCAACCCCTTTACGAATCGAGCGGAATTTCCTATTTCAAGACCCATTACTACGGCGGTATCAAGAAATATCAGTGGACTGCCGTGCCTTTGGAATTACACGGCGTAGTATACCGCGCTGACGGAACCCGCGTTGATGTTAATATCGGCGCCGACCCCTCCGATCCCGTTTTCTATATAAGCGATCTTATGCCCCATATCGGTAAGGATCAGATGAGCAAGAACGCTTCGGATTTTATCCCCGGCGAAACCCTTAATCTTATAAACGGCTCTACTCCTATCGATGCCGACGGCGGTGTTAAGCTTCGCGTGCTCTCCGTCCTTAACGAAAAATACGGTATCACCGAACGCGATCTTATGACCGCAGAGCTCTCCGCGGTTCCCGCTATTATGTCTCGTGAGGTCGGCTTTGACCGCGCTCTCATCGCCGCTTACGGCCACGACGACCGTATATGCGCTTATCCCGCTGTACGTGCCCTTTTTGAAGCAGATGTACCCGAATATACGTCGGTCGTAATTCTTGCCGATAAAGAGGAAATAGGCTCCTATGGCGTTACGGGCTTGGGTAGTGAGGCGTTTGTCGACGTTCTTGCTATGCTCTGCGATTCGATGGGCGAATCCTTCGTAGCTTGTAAGAATAACAGTATCTGCCTCTCCGCTGACGTCGGCGGTGCGTACGACCCCTGCTATTCCGATGCATACGAGGCGAAGAACTCCTGCTACCTTAACCGCGGTGTCGTAATCAGTAAGTATACCGGTGCGCGCGGTAAGAGCGGCTGCTCCGATGCTTCCGCCGAAACCGTCTCCAAGATCACCCGCGCCTTCGATAAAAACGGCGTTACTTGGCAGGTCGGCGAATACGGTAAGGTCGATCAGGGCGGTGCAGGCACCGTTGCCGCCGATATCGCTCACTACGGTATCGAGGTCGTTGACTGCGGTGTGCCCCTCCTTTCTATGCACTCCGTAACCGAGCTCGCCTCTAAATACGATATCTATCAGATGTATAAGGCGTCTCTCGCGTTTTTCAACATGTAAATCTTGTTTTTTAAATAGTATAAAATACAAATAGGGTGGAACGAAAAATGAAAAGAATTTTTGCTGTCATTATTGTTCTTTCAATGCTTCTTGCTGTATTCCCATTCGCTGCATTTGCCGAAACTACCTCGGGTACTTGTG
>JAZRLT010000222.1:0-4531 GCA_045646995.1 Eubacteriales bacterium
ACATGGCTACGATCCGACTTATCTCGACGCGTTCGAAAAAACTTCTACCGGCGAAATAATCGTGTTCCCGAACAGCTCGGACGCGATACTTTCCGCCGTTCAGGCAAAGCAGATGTATAAAAATGCAAAGGTTCACGTTATTCCAACCAAGAACGTTGCCGAATGCTATGCTGCACTCCCTGCGGTCGATTTTGAGGAGACCGACATTGAACGTGCGAGAAGCGGTATTGCGAAAACTCTAAGCAATATTTACGTTGCTTCCGTCGCAAAGCGTAAGACACCGATAAAATACGGCGATACCGAAATAACCGCCGATGAGTATTATTCCTATTCGGGAAAAGAGCTTTCGGTAGTAAGAAGAAATCTTTACGAGGCGTTCGTTCAAACGGTTATAGATATCTCGATAAAGCAATACGATAAAGAAATTATGACCGTGTTTTATAAAAGCTCCATATCGGAATCGGATATGGAGGATATGATAGATGCGGTAAAGGAATTCGGTATAAGATCTGAAATTTGTACCGTTCCTACCGATAGTCTTCAGGGCGAGATTACAATATCATTCGAGTAAAAAGTTATAAAAAGGGGAAATGAAAATGCAGAAAATCACTAAAAAAAGCAAGCTTATTTTATACGCCTGCTCGGGTCTCGGCGTTAATATGCTTAATATGATCGTCGGGTCTTATCTTTGCAGCGCGCTTCTTACGGGCGGCTTTGACCTCGATGATATCGGACGCTGGACTTATACCGATAACAATCTCGTCATTTACGGTCTTTGGATGGTTTTGGCGACTATCGCGAAGGTTTGCGATGGTCTTATCGACCTTCCGTTCTCTCATTTTGCCGATAATCTCAAAACCCGATTCGGAAGGAGAAAACCTGCGATTTTGATGGGATTTGTTCCTATGATTATCGCTTATCTTCTCTTCCTCGTTCCGCTTGATAACGACGCGACGGTTTTGAATACCGTTTGGTTTGCGGGTCTTCTCTTCGTGTTCTACGGCGCGTATACTCTTACGATGCTTACCTATTACGCTACCTTTGCCGAAATTGCGGACGAAGCCGGAATAGTTCTTATTTCCAACGTCAAATCGGTTTGCGACGTCGTTTATTTCTCAATGAGCTTTGCGCTCGTTCCCGTTTTTGTAAGCATCGGGCTCAATATCCGTATGGTTGCGCTCATCTTCCTTCCTCTCGCACTTACTATGCTCATTCCTTTCTTCCTTTTGAAGGAAAAGAAATATACCAAGGAAGAAATAAAGGCTCCCGCCGTAAAGTCGGAACGTCCCACTCTTGCAAAATCTATCGGCTTTACTTTTGCTGACAAGTCTTATATCAAGTGGCTTTGCGTTCTTTTCGTTATGAATATGGGACTCCAGCTTTTCTTGAGCGGTATTAACGAATATTTTTCGAATACAAATATGAATATGACCCTCGTTATGGCGCCCTGCTTTGTTCCCGTGCCTTTTACGATCCTTATCTATAATAAGCTCGTTAAGAAATACGGTCTCGGCTTCGGATATCGCTATATTCTCGTTGTCTTCTCGATAGGTATGGCGCTTATGGGTCTTTGCCACGTAATACCCGCCGGATTCCTCACGCCCTTTGCGATATTCTGCAGTATCGTCGTTTCCTTTGCTATCGGCGCGTTCTTCTCGGTCACCTATTCGGTACCGTCCGCCCGCGCTTCGGCAAGACGCGGTGAAAACGAATCCGCTTCCTCGATGTATTTCGCTGTTCAGGGTCTTTTCGAGGCGGCTTCCGCGGCTATCGCTTCCTACGTTATCCTTACGCTTCTCAAGGAGACTATGGACGGTAAGGGTGTAGGCTTTATGACCGTTATCGTTGCCGTTATCTGTATGGCGGCGTTCGTATTCTCCTTCTTCCTTCCCAAGGATATCACTTTGATAGGTAAACAAGAAGATAAATAATATGTTTTACGATATTATGCGCGTGATAGGCATTGTTTCGGGTTATCCCGCGCAACTGCTGTTCTTTAAAAAGAAAATATATTATGAAAACGACCGCGCCAAGGGACGTACCTTCCGCGGCGGTGCGTTGATTGTAAGCAATCATTTTAATCCTCTCGATTACGTTGCGAACGTTTTCGTATTCTTTCCGCGTAAGCTTTGCGTTGTTGCCTCCGAGGACGCGTTTCGCAATAAGCTTCAAAGCTTCGGTATGAAGTTTTGGGGAGGCATTCAGGCGAACCGTGTTACGGGTAATATGAGCTTTGTCCGCGGGAGCATAAACGAGATAAAAAAGGGAAACCTTGTCCAGATTTTCCCCGAGGGTCATAATACTCCCGACGGAAAGATTCATCCCTTTTATCCGAGCTACGTGCTTATTCCGCTTCACGCTAAAGCCCCGATAATTCCCGTTGTTACCGACGGCAATTACGGTCTTTTTAAGCGTACCCATATTATCGTCGGCGAGGCAATCGACCTTGCTGAGCATATCGAGGGAAAACGTCATACCTCCGAGGAATTGCTGAGACTCAATGATATCGTTTTCAATAAGGTTTTAGAGCTTCGCGAGGAGCTTGAAAGACGTAAGGCTGACGGTAAGCGAGGTAAAAAAGATTGAAAACCGAATTGATTGTGACTGTCTCTTTGTTGGTTTTTCTCGTTTTGAATATCGCGTTTTATCTGTTTATGATAGTCTACGCGTCATATCAGGTCTATACCCAAACGCTTAAGCGCAGAAGTAAGGATCAATGGGGACGTAATATCTCGGAATACACCGATTACCAAATAAAAATGGACGAAGAGGGAATGAAATGGCATTACGCTAACGAATCCCGAAAAAAAGACGTCCATATAGTTAATGAAGGGCTTAACCTTTACGGCGAATATTATGATTTCGGCTCGGATAAGTCGGTTATTGTTCTTTCGGGCCGTACCGAAAGCCTGAGATACGGATATTATTTCGCGAAACCCTATTCCGATTCGGGGTTTAACGTGCTTGTCGTTGACCCACGTGCCCATGGCTTGAGCGACGGTGTATATAATACCGTCGGATTCGAGGAAAGCGGCGACGCGTTGGAATGGGCGAGATTTCTCGAAAGGGAAATGGGGGTTAAAACCGTCGTTTTCCACGGAATATGCATCGGCGCGGCGGGCGGTATGCTCGGAATAACCTCGCCCGATTGTCCCAAATGCGTTAAAGGCTTGGTCACCGAGGGAATGTTCGCTAATTTCGGCGAATCTATGAAAAACCATCTTATCGAGCGTAAAAGAAATTGGTTCCCGATAAGACAGTGTATCGATTTCTGGATGAAGCGTTATACGGGCCATTCTATGACGAAGGGACCTATCGATTATATTCCCAAGATGGATAAACCGCTTTTGATGATCCAAAGTAAAATGGATACCTATTCGACTCCCGAAAACGCAAAGAAGCTTTTTGACGCCTGCCCGAGTGAACATAAAAGTATAGTGTGGTACGATAAGGGCGGTCATTCCCAGCTTCGTCTTACCGATACCGAAAAATACGATAACGCGGTAAAAGAATTTTTGAATAAATATTTTATCTAAAAACAGGAGGTCCTTATGAATCAAGATTTCAATAATGAACGTGAACCTCTGCCTACGTTCGGTAACGAACCTGACTTCGGCGCCGACGAAAGCCGTTCGCCGCTTCCCGAGTATTCGGATAATAATGCGTACTATGACGACCCCGAAATCGAGGACAAGGTAAATTATAACTTTAAAAAAGCGTTGGCTTCGGTAATAATCGCTGAGTTTCCCATTTTGTCGGTCGTGGCGTTCTTCCTTTCTCACAGCGCTTGGAAATGTGCTTGGGAATTGACCGAACTTGCGAAGGAACGCGGGGTGCGCTTGCCCGGAAAGAATATAGCGGTTAAGATATTAAGCGGTATCGGACGCGGTATTTCTATATTCGGCACGATATTTTGGGCGATTTATTTTCTTTTGATAGTTTTGGCTATCGGCGGAAATCTTTAGTTTTTTGAATTATTGAAATATAAAACCTTAGGAGGTTATTATGAATCAGAACTTTAACAACGAACCTAACTTCGGTACCGATGAATCTGTGAATAACGTTTCGCTTTCCAACGTTCGGGAAGATATCAACGTCAACGCGGAAGTAGACAAGAACTTCGGAAAAGCACTCGCTGCGGCAATTATGGCGGAATTTCCTATCACTTCGATAATCGCTATATTTATGGGTCATAAGGCTTGGAAGAACGCTTGGTCTATCGACGAGAGCGCAAAGTCGCGCGGGGCTCGCGTTCCCGGAAAGAATATTGCGTCTAAGGTGTTAAGTGCTTACGGTAAGGGCGCAGGTATTCTCTGTACCGTGCTTTATTCGCTTTTGACCGTAATATACGGATTTTATTTCTTGATGTTGTTCGCGTTGATGTTTGCCGAAATGTAATCCGCGAAAGGGTCAAAACGAAATGACAAACGAATTTGCAAATTGGCTTGTCGAAAACGGGCTCGAAGAATTGATAACGACAAACGCGGGGGATACGCTTTACAAAGTCGGAGGCCAAGCGGTCTTAGGAAGA
>JAZRLT010000223.1:0-2038 GCA_045646995.1 Eubacteriales bacterium
GCGTGAAGACCGGGATAAAGCAACAATACCTCGGCGGCACTTCTTGCGGCAGGGTCACGGTCGCGGATAGAATTTATTTCGCTTTTAAGCTCGCCAAAAAAACCGTTAGTCTTCTTTTTGAGCTCGGTTATACGTTCCTCGAAGATTTCGATTTCTTTATTATAATCAATAGAGTTCATAATTACTCCTTCACGGTTCGGAATCCGATAGCGTTAATTTTGGGTTCGCCGTTATCGGGAATATATAGCTCGAAAACGATCGTACGCGTTTCATCGGGAAGGATATCGCGTCGGAAGGTTCCGTTATTTTCAAAAATTCGGTAGCGTACCTCGTACACCTCGCAGGACAGCTCGACTCCGTCAACAACCTTTCTCGAAGCGGGCGCATAGAGGTCGATATATATATCGTACAATCCCTGCATAGTGAATTTTTCGGGAATGTCGGATTTGTCATTGTTAATATATTCATCGGTGAAAAACGAGGGGTATTTTTCGTAATCGCCGTTGATAATACAGGTTATATACTCGTAAAAAAACTTGGCAGAGGGAGAAATATTCGCGGAATTGGTTTCATTAAGAACGTATTCGGTATTCTCATTAGAAAACTTTATCCCGCGGGATTGAGCCATATAAAGCTCGTTTTCGAAAATATTCGCGCTGTAATCCGCTTCGTAATAGCGGTAGTCAGCATATTCGCTGACCTCGATCTCAGGCTCGAGCATTTCCTCGATAAGAGGAAGAACGGCAACAAGCGCAAGAAGAAGAGCGAGCAGCGACGCGACGACGATAAGAACGGTCTTTATTATTTTTTTGGAAGAGGAGGAATCGCGTTTTTGAATATTTTCGGTGTTTTTTTGATATTTTCTATTCATATTATTAAAAAGAGGGGCGCAAACGCGCCCCTTACAACACGTTTTACTGTTCTATAAAGCGTTTAAGGTTATCACAGCCTATACGGACACCCTTAAGAGCATCTTCCATACCCTCAAATTCGATAGTAAGGAATCCGTCGTAGCCCGCACGCTGGAGAGTTTTTACGCACTGACGAACGGGAACGTCACCGTGGCCGATAATCGAGCCGCGGAGATAGTTTCCGCCGCGGGACATAAACCAGCCCTCGCCGGGGTTAACACCCGAGCCGCTCTTCTTATGGAAGTCCTTTGCGTGAGCGTGGAACGCGTAAGGAGCGAGGAGACCTACGGCGTAATTATGGTCGGCATCGGCACAAGCAAAGTTACCGATATCGACGAGAGCGCCGAAATTCGGATGGTTAACGGCATTGATAAGCTTTTCGATTCTTTCGGGATCCTGAGCGAAGAAGCCGTGGTTCTCGATACAGGTCTTTATACCCTTGGTTTCAGCATATTCGGTAACAGCGCGATATGCTTTTACGAGAATAGGAAGAACGTGATCGAAGCTTCTTCCCGTCTTAACGTCAGCGGGATAGCCGCCCGTAGCGTCGTGACGGATGATAGGACATCCGAACGCCTCGGCGATATCGACGAGACCTTTGACACGTTCGATTTCTTCATCAAGATCTCTGTTAAGGAAATCTGCGCCGACACAGAAGCAAAGGGGCTTCATATCGATGCTTTCACAATACGCGCGGATATCCTTCGCGTATTCCTTATATTCATCCAATTTACCTGCGTAATCCCAATTCTCAACGAAATCAACGCCTTCTGCGCCGAATTCCTTAGCCTTGGCAATACAACCCTTTATACCGAGAGAGCCTTCATCGTTATATCCGTGAAAGCTGTAAAGACTAACGCCTATTTTCATTTTATAACCTCAAAAAGATTTTCTCATAATTTTGATACAGCGAGGCATAAAGCCTCGCTGTATACGTTAATATTAAAGTTTAATATTAGCCGAGAGTGATAACGGGGATCTTGGAGAAGTCGTTGATACCGATGATTCCGCCGCCGTCACGAAGAACGATATTCTTGAAGATCTTACCGTCGCCGCAGTTGATGGAGATGGAGAAGCCGAGCTTGTCGCCTGCGGGATGATCTTCGGTACCGAATTCAGCAAGAGGA
>JAZRLT010000224.1:0-6425 GCA_045646995.1 Eubacteriales bacterium
GGCTGACAGCGGTGAGACCGCCGAACTGCCGAAGGTCAAGGGCAAGAAGGTAGATAAGCACTCAACGGGCGGTGTCGGCGACAAGGTCTCGCTTATCGTAGGCCCTATGGTTGCCGCGGCTTCCAGAGGTATTTACGTCCCGAAAATGGCGGGGCGCGGGCTCGGGTTCACGGGCGGTACGCTCGACAAGCTCGAATCCTGCACGGGTGTCAACACCGAAATATCAGCCGACGAGTTCGAGCAGATAGTAGCCGACATCGGATTTTGTATCGCGGGTCAGAGCAAGAGATTGGCTCCCGCCGATTCAAGGCTTTTGTCGCTTCGCGACGTCACCTGCACCGACAACAGTATTCCGCTTATCGCGGCAAGTGTTATGAGTAAAAAGCTCGCGTCGGGCAGCGAATGTATCGTACTTGACATAAAATGCGGCAGCGGCTCGTTTTGTAAGACTATGCACGACGCCGAGGAATTGGCGCGTCTTATGGTAAAGATAGGCGCGAGAGAAAAGAGAAAGACGGTCGCGCTTATAACCGATATGTCCGCCCCTTTGGGGTGTGCCGTCGGTAACAGCGTCGAGCTTATCGAGGCGATAAGAGTTTTAGAGGGCAAGGGCGACGAGCAGTTGACCGAGCTTTGTATCACCGTTGCGGCGAATATGCTTTACGCGGCTAACGCGGCGGACTACGATACCTGCGTTGCCATCGCCGAGGAGACCTTATACGACGGAAGCGCGCTTAATAAGTTAGCCGACCTCGTAGAGCGCTTGGGCGGTGACAGAAGGTATATTTACGACACAAGCCTTTTCGAGGAAAGCAACGTAACGGCGATGCTCGTTGCCGAAAAGAGCGGATATATAACCAAGATAGACGCTATGGAGGTCGGAAAGGCGGCTTTTATACTCGGCGCAGGACGTGAAAAAATGGGCGAGGCTATCGACCACAGCGCGGGTATTATTCTTAATAAGCACGTCGGCGACAGAATCGAGGAGGGCGAGGCTCTCGCAACGCTCCAAGCGAAGGACGTTGACCGTGCGCAAAGCGGTATGGAGCACCTTTTCAGAGCGGTAACCATAAGCGATATCCCCCCCGAAAAGAAGAACATAATATTAAAATGTATATAGAAAGCAAAGATAATATGGAAACCTACGTATCTAACAGTCTCGCGGAAACCGAAAATTTCGCGCGTGAGATCGCGGAAAGGGTCAAGGAAAGTAAATTCTTGGCGCTTTACGGCGGAATGGGTATGGGAAAAACGGCGTTCGTACGCGGACTCGTCAAGGCGTTAGCGCCCGAATGCTTGGACCTCGTCCACTCCCCTACCTTCGCGATAGTTAACGAATACCGCGGAAACGAAGTTAATTTATTCCATTTTGACCTTTACCGTCTTACCGACGAGGACGATTTATACTCGACGGGATTTTACGATTATATCGAGCAGGACGGAATAACGATAACCGAATGGAGCGAGCTTTTCGAGGATTCGATTCCCGAAAACGCGCTTAAAATAAAGATCGAGCCTTACGGAGAAGGCGGAAGGAGGTTTACGGTATGCTGATAGCGGCACTTGACAGCACGGCGGTTACCGCTTCGGCGGCGATAGCCGAGATAAACGACGGAAAATTAGGCACCTTCAGCCTTTTCACCGTCAAAAACAAGCTCACCCACAGCGAAATACTCCTACCTCTTCTCGAAAACGCCTTAAAGCAATACGGTGCGGATATAAAGGACGTCGACCTTTTCGCGGTAAGCGCAGGCCCTGGCTCCTTTACGGGAGTAAGGATAGGTGCGGCTACCGTTAAGGGACTCGCGTTTGCCGACAACAAGCCCTGCGCGTCGGTTTCGGCGCTTGAGGCTATGGCTAAAAACGTCGGAAGAGGATACGTTTGTCCCGTTATGGACGCGCGCCGCGACCAATTCTACACCGCGCTTTTCAAGGACGGAAAGCGAATCACCGAGGACAGCGCAAAGAGCGTTGGTGAAATCCTCGAAATGCTAAGCGGTATCGACGAGGTCGTTATCTGCGGTGACGGAAGGGATAAATTCCTTTCGCTTTGCGGAAACCGCGATAACCTCTTCCCCGCGAGTGAGGCTTCGACCGACCAGAACGCGTTATCCGTCGCATTGTTGGGATATGAGATATACGCGTCGGGCGGTGCCGTACCTCCCGAAAAGCTTACGCCTATCTATTTGAGAATGCCTCAAGCGGAAAGAGAAAAGTTAGAGCGACAGAAGAAAGAATCGGAAGAGAATAAATAAGAAAAAACATAACGCGACAAATTGATACGTTTTCAATTTTTATTGTTACATATAACAAACTGTCACGTTTGCAGACCGTCGCTGTTCACCCCAAAAATCTTCGATTTTCGGGGACCCCGTTCGACGCCGGTCCCTACATTAGGCTATATTAAAATTCAACATATAAAAAAAACGAAAGGAAATGCGTTACGGTTTTTAACGGTTGTAACGAATACACTACAACTTGTATAACCTATCGCCCTCGCGGCGAGAACGTTTCAACTAAAACAAACCTCCAACGCGGGCATTAAAAAAATGATAGCGCTTGGATGTGACCACGGCGGACTTGAGATCAAGAACGCAATTATCGCAGAATTCGAAAAGAACGGGGTCGAATACGTTGACCTCGGCACCACCACGACCGACTCGGTCGATTATCCTATCTACGCGAAGGCTGTTTGCGCGGAAGTCGTAAGCGGAAGCTGTGAAAAGGGTATACTTTGCTGCGGTACCGGTATCGGTATGTCTATCGCGGCGAATAAGGTCAAGGGAATCCGCGCGGCTGTTCTTTCGGACGCCTTTTCTGCGGAAATGACCAGAAAGCACAATAATTCTAACGTTCTCTGCCTCGGCGGACGCGTTATCGACTGCGAAAAGGCTGTCGAACTCGCGAATATCTTTATTAATACCGAATTTGAGGGCGGAAGACACGAAAAGCGTGTGGCGATGCTCGAAGAATGCTAACGCATTCGAATGAAAATACACGGTTATACTTGTTGCATCAACAACCAATACGCGCTTCCCTGTCACGGGGAGCGCGTTTTATTTACCCGTCATCAAACCCGCGCGACAATGCCGCCTCGATAAATTCGTGGGATTCGAAGCTCGTTTCAAGCCCGTCGTCAACCGAGGACTCGCCGTACAGCTTGGAATAATTGCCGTTAATGATCTTGGTTATATTATCGGGGTTTATCATCCAATCGAAGGTGGGTATCCAATTTTTCGGGTTATTGCCCCTTAAAAACTCGGAGTCACCCGCTATACGAAAAGCCTCGTAAAGAAGCTCCTCGCCGAATCTGTCGATAGCAGCCCTTACCGCCTTTTTTTGTTTATCCGAAAAAATAACTATCTTGGGGGCGGCGGTGATGAGATTAAATCGGTCGCGGACCGATTCGTATATATCTTCATCTTCATCTATATCTATATCTTTTTCTATTTCTGTTTCTTCTTCTACGGCGTTACTGTAACGTCGTTGTAACGTTACGTTTTGTTTACGCTTTTCGCGATATTTGCGCTGGCGCTCGCAGTTTTGTTTTCTTATTTCTTCAAGCTTGTCTGCGCTCTGTACGTCATCCCAATCGGATATGTAAATAACACCGTTTACGATATCTATAAGACGCACTTGCTGAAGACTTTCGAGAGTGCTTTTTATTCGACTTTCGGTGATAAACCATTGTTTCGCAAGCGTTTTCGCTGTGTGAGGCATACCGTCGGTTATAAACACACCGCCGTCGCAATTACTCCGTCCTGCCAATAGCAAAAGCCGTATATAACAAAACATAATCGCGTCTCCTTTTTTATTTCCCAATATGCAAGCGACACGGCTATCGTTATCGAGATTTGTGCTGAGTTTAATCCAATTCAGTTCCATTACCTTTTCCTCTCAGGTTCGTTTCGGGTTCGTTTCGGGTTCGTTTTTGTTTAAGTAAGTTTCATTTAGGGTGAATTGCAATTCCCGATTACGATTATATAATACATCTCTCGTGAATTCATCCCAAATAAATACAAGTTTTGTCTCAAAAAAGTCCACGAGGAATACACAAGAAACCGAAGAAAAATGCTCAAAAGGTATTGACATTCGGGGAAAATTTTGATAGAATGGCATCACCTCTGTTGTTCGAGGTCTTTTTGTTATGCATTCAGGTCTTCGATTTCCACCTGATGCCTTCCGAAAAGCGGCGTAGCAACCGAGGGAGGTAACATTTTACATGGAGGTGCCGAAAAAAATGGCGGGTAAAGAAAAAAGAGTCAAGATTACTCTCGTTTGTACCGAATGCAAGCAGAGAAATTATGACACAGCTAAAAACAAGAGCAATACCCCTGACCGTCTTGAGATGAACAAGCATTGCCGCTTTTGCCGCAAGCACACTCTTCACAAGGAAAGCAAGTAATTAGGAGGGTGTAAATGAAAAAGAATTTCTTAAGTGTTCTCTCGGTCATTCTTGTTATCGTACTCACTACTGTAATTTCCCTTTCGGTTCTCGCCGAAGGCGAAAGCAGTGTTGCTGAATCGAGCGCTGTCGTTGAATCGAGCGACGTTTCCAACGTTTCCAACGATTCTTCCGACGCTTCCGCTTCCGAAAGCAAGGATTCTTCCGCTTCCGAAAGCAAGGACGATTCTGCTGTTGAAAGCAAGGACGAAAGCAAGAAACCCGTAAAAGACGAATCTAAGACTGAAAACAAAGACAACGCTAACAAAGAGGATCCCACTCCTATGCCCAGTACTTTCCCTTGGGCAAGAGTTATCACTCTTATCGTAATCGTTGTTCTTATCCTCGTTGCATTTATTCTTTCCAAGACCAACACCAAGCTCGGTATAAAGATCAACAAGTTCTTTAAAGAGTATTGGAGCGAAATCAAGAAGGTTTCGTGGTTGTCTCCCAAGGAAACCCTTAAGGCAACGGGTATAGTTCTCGTGTTCATCATCGTTGCAGCAGTCGCAATCGGCTTGCTCGACCTTGGCTTCACGAAGGCTGTCGAATATCTCGCAAAGATTTTCACTAAATAAAGGAACGGTTTATTATGAGTTTGCCTCAGGAAAGCACCCCGCTTTGGTATGTAGTCCATACCTATTCGGGTTATGAAAACAAGGTCGCCACTAACATCGAAAAGATAGTCGAAAACCGTGGGCTCGAAAACCTGATCCTCGCGGTAAACGTGCCTATCGAAACGGTCGTTGAGCCCGGCGAAAAAGGCGACAAGGAAATCGAAAGAAAGCTGTTCCCCAGTTATGTTTTTGTAAAAATGGTTATGAATGACGAAACCTGGCACATCATTCGTAATACCACCGGTGTTACGGGCTTTGTCGGCCCCGGATCGCGCCCCGTTCCTCTTACCGAGGATGAGGTTTTGAATCTCGGAGTTGAAGTTCGCACCATCGAAATCAAGTTCGGCGTCGGCGACAGCGTTCGCATTATCGACGGTCCTCTTTCGGGCTTTATCGGTCTCGTAGAGGAAATCTCCGAGGATCTGAAGACGGTCAAGGTATCGGCTTCCCTCTTCGGCAGAGAAACCAAGGTCGAGCTTAACAGTAACCAGGTAGCCGCTCTTGACGAATAAGAGCAATTAAGAATGCGTCCGCGCGATTGCCAAGCGTGGAGCATCAAGCGCAAAAAAGCGCACACAAAAGTGGGAGGGACAAGATCCCGAAATCAAAATCACCACATGGAGGTATCGAATAACTATGGCAAAAAAAGTAGTTGGCTATATTAAGCTTCAGATCCCCGCACGTAAGGCTACTCCCCAGCCCCCGATCGGTCCTGCACTCGGTCAGTACGGCGTAGCTATCCCTATGTTTACCAAGGAATTCAACGAGCGTACCAAGAATGACATCGGTCTTATCATCCCCGTTGTTATCACTGTTTACGCTGACCGTTCCTTCACCTTTATCACCAAGACTCCCCCCGCAGCAGTTCTTATCAAGAAGGCTTGCGGTATCGAAAAGGGTTCCGGTGTTCCCCAGTCCAACAAAGTGGCTCAGATCACCAAGGAACAGATCCAGAAGATCGCAGAAACCAAAATGCCCGACCTTAACGCGGCAAGCCTCGAAGCAGCTATGAGCATGATCGCAGGTACTGCACGCAGTATGGGCGTTTTAGTCGTTGACTAAGGAGGGGTTTTACGATGAAAAGAGGAAAGAATTACAACGCAGCATCCGCTGCAATCGATAAGGCAAAGCTTTACGACAGCGCCGAAGCACTCGGCCTCGTTTGCGAGCTTTCCAAAGCTAAATTCGACGAAACCGTGGAAGTTCACGTTCGCTTGGGCGTTGGCTCCCGTCACGCAGACCAGCAGGTCAGAGGCGCTATCGTTCTTCCCAACGGTACCGGTAAGACTGTTCGTACCCTCGTTATCGCTAAGGGTGACAAGGCTGACGCTGCAAAAGCTGCAGGCGCAGATTACGTTGGTGCT
>JAZRLT010000225.1:0-6233 GCA_045646995.1 Eubacteriales bacterium
CCTTCATCATATCTGTTTCTATTATGCCGGGAGCCACCGCATTTACGCGGATACCCTTGGGACCAAACTCACGAGCAAGTGAAACCGTAAGACCGTTGACCGCGAATTTTGATGTGGGATAAGCTACGCCTGCGGGCTGTCCTGTAAGACTTACCATCGACGAGGTGTTTAAAATTACACCGTCGCCCTTTTCTGCCATAATGTCGATCGCCGCGCGAGTGGTATTGAATATACCCTTTACGTTAAGGTCCATAACCTTACTGAAAAGTTCCTCGGTGTAGTTCATAAAAGGCGTGCTTTCCGATACACCCGCATTGTTAACGAGAATGTCAAGATCGCCGAACTTCTCCGAAACTTCTTTGAATGCGGCACGTACTTCCTCAAGATTGCAAAGGTCGGGGGAGATGCCTCCTACTGCGCTTTCGGGAAATTTTTCTTTAAGCTTTGCGACTGCCTTGTCTGCGTTAGCCTGCGAGCTTGCACCAATAATAACCGTAGCGCCCTCACGAAGGAACGCCTCCGCCGTAGCAAAGCCTATACCTCTGCTTCCGCCGGTGATAATAGCAACTTTATTCTTTAATCTCATATATATCACTCCCATTCTTAGTTTTTTACTATACTATCATATAAAAAACCACTTGTCAATAATTTTTCTCAATAAGATGTAAACCTTATTGATTTTTTTGCTTTTGTATGTTATAATACCGCGAAAATAAACCTCGAGGGTATATAATGAATGTCTATGAGATCGTCGCGCAAGGAATAGGTATCGTTGCGATGACAATAAATATACTGTCTTTTCAGCAAAAGGAACAACGTAATATAATATTTATGCAGATTTTCGGTTCGGCCCTTTTTGCCGTAAATATGTTTATGCTTGGCGCCGTCGCAGGCGGAATAATGAACCTTATCGGTGCTTTTCGTGCCATTGTTTATTCGAACAAAAAGACCTTCCGTGCTGACAGTAAATGGTGGATAGTAGGATTTACCTTTGTTTGTATGGTATTCTACGTTTTGACTTTTACTACGTTCGGAAAAGAACCGACTGCGGTTAACTGTGTTGTTGAATTCCTGCCGATGATTTCTATGTTTGTTACAAATATCGGCTTTGCTTGTAAGGATGCAAAAACGGTACGTAAGCTAAGTCTTGTGAGCTGCCCGCCTTGGCTTGCTTATAATATATTTAACTTTGTGATCGGCGGAATGATTTGTGATGTGCTTAATATGGTATCTATCATTATAGGTATGTTACGTCACGATATAAGGAGAAAGAATAATGACACCTAAAGACTATATTGTAACAAGAATCGAAGGAGAATATGCCTACCTTCAGGAAATAGGTTCGGCTAATACCGATGAACTTTTCGTTGCGCTCTTCCTTCTGCCAATGGGTACGGACGTCGGAACAAGGCTTCATTACGAAATGCTTGAATATACAATAATTTCGTAAATCAAAACGATTTTTATTGAAAAACGTTTTTTTGTGTGATATTATATTGAAAAATAAAACCACTCTCTTTTCGGAGGATAAGATAATGAGTATACGTATAGGTATTTTCGGATACGGTAATTTGGGTAGGGGAGTTGAGTCCGCTATCCGTCAGAATAACGATATGGAGCTTGTTGCGGTATTTACCCGCCGTGCTCCCGAAACTGTTAAAATTAATACCGAGGGCGTAAAAGTATGCCATTCGGACGACGTTTTGAAATACGTCAACGATATCGATGTTATGATTCTTTGCGGAGGAAGCGCTACTGATCTTCCTGTTCAAACTCCTGAATTGGCGAAATATTTTAATGTTATAGATAGCTTCGATACCCATGCTCGTATTCCCGAACATTTTGCTAACGTTGATGCGTCTGCAAAGGAATCCGGAAAGACTGCTGTTATCTCCTGCGGCTGGGACCCCGGTATGTTTTCTCTTAACCGTCTCTACGCCTCGGCGATACTTCCCGACGGAAAGGATTATACCTTCTGGGGCAAGGGCGTTTCCCAAGGCCATTCCGACGCTATCCGCCGTGTAGAGGGCGTCCTCGACGGTAAACAGTATACTATTCCCGTTGACGAGGCTCTTTCTGCAGTAAGAAGCGGCTCCAATCCCGAACTCACTACCCGTCAAAAGCATATCCGCGAATGCTTCGTGGTTGCCGAAGAGGGCGCCGATCTCGCGCGTATTGAGTCCGAAATTAAGAATATGCCTAACTATTTCGCTGATTACGATACTACTGTTCATTTTATTTCTGCAGAAGAATTAAAGCGCGACCATAGCGGAATCCCCCACGGCGGTTTCGTAATTAGAAGCGGCAATACCGGCTTTAATAACGAGCATACCCATATAATCGAATATTCCTTGAGGCTCGATTCTAACCCCGAGTTTACAGCGTCTGTTATAGTTGCTTATGCCCGTGCGGCATATCGACTTAATAAAGAGGGCGCTTCGGGTTGTAAGACTGTTTTCGATATTGCTCCCGCTTATCTCAGTATGAAAACTGTTGAAGAGCTTAGAAAAGAAATGCTTTGATTTGACATTATATACGACAATTCGAACAAAAGATTTTTGCTTTTGTTCGAATTGTCGTATTGACATTTATGTGCATCTTGTGATATAATACTTCGAATTAAGACAATAAAGTATTTCGGGAGGTCATTATGTCCGCTTTGGAAAAATTAAGATTTATAAAATCTATCCAACACCCCGATTTTTGTATTTCTTCCGAGGGGGCTTTGTCCTCTTTCGTTGATATTTTTTCTATTGATAAAGAATATGTTGTTTTTCCCGGTTTTTGCGACGTGCATGTGCATTTTCGTGAGCCGGGTTTTTCTTATAAAGAGACGGTTTATACCGGTTCCTGCGCCGCTGCGGCCGGTGGATATACGGCGGTATGTACTATGCCGAACCTTAACCCGACTCCCGATAGCGTCGAGAGTATTAAACTCCAAAAAGATATAATCGATAAAGATGCAGTAATCAACGTTTATCCCTACGGTACTATAACCGTTAACGAAGCGGGTAACGAGCTTTCGGATATGGAGGGTATGCGCGATATCGCGATCGCCTTTACCGATGACGGCAGGGGAGTCCAATCCGACGATATGATGCGCGCCGCTATGCTGAAAGCGAAATCACTCGGTAAAATGATTGTTGCGCACTGCGAGGTCAATTCGCTTCTTAAGGGCGGATATATTCACGACGGCGAGTACGCCAAGGCTCATAACCACCGCGGAATCTGTTCCGCGAGTGAATATGAACAGATAGCGCGCGATATCGAGCTTGTAAAAGAAACAGGTTGTTCTTACCACGTCTGCCATATCTCGACTAAAGAAAGTGTTGAACTGATCCGACAGGCTAAAAAAGACGGGGTGGACATAACCTGTGAAACAGGTCCTCATTACCTCGTTCTTGACGATAGCGACCTTCAAGAGCACGGACGCTTTAAAATGAATCCTCCGCTTCGCTCTAAAGAGGATAGGGAAGCGTTGATAGAGGGTATTTTGGACGGTACGATCGATATGATCGCTACCGATCACGCGCCCCACTCCGAGGAAGAAAAATCCAAAGGACTTGAAAAGAGCGCTTTCGGTATAGTTGGTCTTGAGACTGCACTTCCCGTGCTTTATACAAAGCTCGTAAAAACCGGTGTGCTTACTCTCGAAAAGCTTGTCGATTTGCTTTGCGTTAATCCTCGTAAACGATTCGGAATTCCGATAGGTGCCGATTTTACGGTTTGGGATTTAAACGAGGAAATTGAGGTTGATCCCGAGGAATTCAAATCGCTCGGACGCTCTACTCCTTTTGCGGGAGAGAAGCTCTTCGGACGTTGCGTGCTTACCGTATGTAACGGAGAAATAAAACATATTAATGCTGATAAAAATGAATTTGAACATATAACAGGAGGCTACAATGGCTAAAAGAACAGATATCAAAAAGATACTTATAATCGGTTCCGGTCCTATCGTTATCGGTCAGGCGGCTGAATTTGACTACGCGGGAACTCAGGCGTGTCTTGCTCTTAAAGAGGAAGGCTACGAGGTTGTCCTTTGCAACTCTAACCCCGCTACAATTATGACCGACACCACTATCGCCGATAAGGTGTATATGGAGCCTCTTACTCTCGAATATATTGCGAAGATTCTTCGCTATGAGCGTCCGGATGCCATTGTCCCCGGTATCGGCGGTCAGACGGGTCTTAACCTCGCAATGCAGCTCGAAAAGAAGGGCGTGCTTCGCGAATGCGGAGTTGAGCTTCTCGGTACAAGCAGTGAAAGTATCGAAAGAGCGGAAGACAGAGAATTGTTCAAGGAACTCTGCCAGTCTATCGGCGAGCCTACCATTCCCTCTGAAATTACTTATAACCTCGAGGAAGCGAAGAAGGCAGCCGCTGAAATCGGTTATCCCGTCGTTCTTCGTCCTGCGTTTACCCTCGGCGGTACGGGCGGTGGCTTCGCTTATAACGAAGAAGAGCTTGTTGAGGTCGGTATAAACGCGTTCAAGCTTTCTCCCGTTCATCAGGTTCTTATCGAAAAGAGCGTTAAGGGCTATAAAGAAATCGAGTTCGAGGTTATGCGTGACTCCAATGACCACGCTATAACCATCTGCGGTATGGAAAACGTTGACCCTGTCGGCGTTCATACCGGTGACTCTGTCGTTGTTGCTCCCATTATGACGCTTAACGACCACGACTTGAAGATGCTTAACGATAGCGCTATCAAGATTATCCGTGAGCTTAAGATCGAATGCGGCTGTAATGTTCAGTTTGCTCTCGATCCCAATTCCAGTCAGTACTATCTCATTGAGGTCAACCCCCGCGTTTCCCGTTCGAGCGCGCTTGCATCTAAAGCGAGCGGATATCCTATCGCACGTGTAACCGCAAAGATTGCCGTAGGCATGGCTCTTGAGGATATTACTATTGCTAACACCAATGCGGCGTTCGAGCCTCAGCTTGATTACGTGATTGCAAAGCTTCCTCGTTTCCCGTTTGATAAATTCGCTACCGCTCCCAATACTCTCGGTACCCAGATGAAGGCTACCGGTGAAATTATGAGCATCGGCTCTAACCTCGAGGAATGCTTCTTGAAGGCTGTTCGCTCTCTCGAAACCGGCGCTGATCACTATCAGATTCCTAAATTTATGAATATGTCTACCGAAGACGTGCTTGATTATATCCGCGAATTCAAGGATGATAATATCTTTGCGATTTGCGAGCTTCTCCGACGCGGTGTTTCTATCGACGAGATTTTTGAGATTACGAGAATTACTCGTTACTTCCTCGAGGCTTTCGCCAATATCGTTGCTATGGAATCCAAGATCAAGGCGTCCAAGGGCGATATCGAAGTCCTTAAGGAAGCTAAAAAGCTCGGCTTCTGCGATAAGATCATCGCCAAATATTGGGGAATGTCCGAAATTGACGTGTTTAATATTCGTAAGGAAAACGCATTGTTCCCCTCGTACCGTATGGTTGATACCTGCCATACCGGCGCGTATATACCTTACTTCTACTCCTCTTACAGCGGAGAAAACCGCTCGGTAGTAACCGATAAGGAAAAGATCGTTGTTCTCGGTGCAGGTCCTATCCGTATCGGTCAGGGCGTTGAATTCGACTATTCTACCGTTCACGCGGTTACCACTATTAAAAATTCCGGCTACGAGGCTATTATCGTAAATAATAACCCCGAAACCGTTTCTACCGACTATACTACCGCAGATAAGCTTTACTTCGAACCTCTCACTCCCGAGGATGTGATGAATATTATCGAATTCGAAAAGCCTATCGGTGTTATTGCATCTCTCGGCGGTCAGACCGCTATCAATCTCGCTGAACCTCTTATGAAGCGCGGCGTTAAGATTATCGGTACCGATTGCGAGGCTATTGACCGTGCCGAAAACCGCGACTCCTTCGAAAACCTTTTGAGAACGCTCGGTATTCCTCAGCCTCAGGGTAAAGCAGTTACCAATATTGAGGACGGTATTGCCGCTGCTGCATCTATAGGTTATCCCGTTCTTGTCCGTCCGAGCTTCGTTCTTGGCGGCAGAGCTATGCAGATTGTCGCTAACGAAGATCAGCTTCGCCGTTATCTCCGTACCGCTGTTGAAATCGATGAGGACAAGCCTGTTCTTGTTGATAAATACATTCAGGGTAAGGAAGTTGAGGTTGATGCTATCTGCGACGGCAGAGATGTATTTGTCCCCGGTATTATGGAGCTTGTTGAACGTACCGGTGTACATAGCGGTGAC
>JAZRLT010000226.1:0-2192 GCA_045646995.1 Eubacteriales bacterium
ATCACCTTGTAAATATCACCCTTGCCAACGCCTCTGTCACGAGCCGCCGCCTTGCAAGCGTCCATTTTCGAAAGTCCGAGCGAGATATAATGCTCGACGTGCTGTTCGACCGTCATATCTTTCCAGAAAACTTCTTCCTCGGGCATACCCTCGCAGATGAATACAAATTCACCCTTCTTTTCGGGAGACGTGAGATTTGCAAACGTTTCGGCAACAGAAGCAACCGTACCACGAAAATAGCGTTCGTGAAGTTTTGTAATCTCTTTTGCGAGAACGCATTTGCGGTCTCCGAGCGACTTTGCAAGGTCTTTCAAATATTTTTCCGCATCGTGCGGAGAAATATAAAGAATAAACGTGCGTTTTTCACGGGAAAGTTCGGCAATACGTTCTTTACGTTCATTTGCGTTTTCGGGAAGGAATCCTTCAAAGCAAAAACGTCTTGATTTAAGCCCCGATGCCGATATCGCCGTCACCGCCGCACAAGCGCCGGGGAGAGCGCAGATATTGATTCCTGCTTCTGCACAGGCATCAACAAGCTTTTCTCCGGGATCGCTAACGGCAGGAGTACCTGCATCGGTGATAAGAGCGCAATTCTCGCCCGAAAGTATTCTTTCGATTATAGATTCGGTTATCGGCTTTGATGAATGCTCGTGATAGCTCACAAGCGGTTTTTTTATGCCCAAAAGCATCAAAAGCTTTCCGCCGACACGTGTATCCTCGGATGCAATAAAATCAACGCTGTTTAAGGTTTCCTTTGCACGCTCGGTCATATCGCCGAGATTGCCGATAGGGGTTGGTACGATATAAAGTGTTCCCGACATAGTATCAATCGGCTTAAATATTTAAGCCTTCGCTTTCTTTTTGTGTTTGAGCATACGAAGCTTCATATAAACCTTGGGAAGATGCTCGATAAGCATATTCTTCAAGAAGTTTCGGCATACGGAATATCCGTCGTGAAGCTTAACAAGCGCTTTGTAGGGCACGTATTTACCCGTTGCACGCATATCAAGGAATTTTTCATAAGGCTTGCCAAGCCATTCGGGCATAGCGTAAGCCCATTTATAACGGCGAACGAAATGTGCGAAATATGCCTGCAAATAGAGAACCTCGTGTTCGGGGAATTGGGGCTGAACAAGCGGAACTCTTGCATCGGGAGAAATTACTTCGGGAAGGAATCCGCCTTCCTTTGCAATATCGTAAAGCTTTGTTCCGGGATAGGGATAGAAAATGTTGGGGATAACTCTGTCAGCGCCCGCTTTTGCGTTCAATTTAATAGTCTTAAGCGCACGGTACTTGTCTTCGTGGGGAAGACCGATTATATTGTAAGTGAGCTGTGCGATACCGTATTTATGGAACCACTTACTGCAGTTAATGATCATTTCGTCGGTCATATAACGCTTGAGATACTTGAATCTCATTTCCTGATCGCCGCTTTCAAGACCCATATCAATGGTATAACAGCCTGCTTCCTTCATTCTGCGAACAGTATCTTCGGTGAGAATATCAAAACGGATATTGCCCGTGAAGGGAAGATGGATTTCCTTGGTGTAAAGGTCGATAAATTCATCAAACCATTCGGGAATCATATTAAATATTGCATCACGGAAGTTGATAACCTTAATCTGAGGGTGCTTTGCAAGAAGCGTTTTAAGATAGAGTATACCGTTTTGAGGAGAACGGAAACGGGAATATATCTTCTTGTTGGGATATACGTTTCTGAACTGCGAGTTACCGCAATAGGTGCAGTTATAACGGCAGCCGCGGCTCATCATAACGATTGCAGTGCCAACCTTAACGCTGTCGAGATTGTCATAATCGAAAAGTTCAAAATCGGGAATGGGAAGTCTGTCAAGGTCTTCAAAGAGGGGAGCGACTTCGTTCTTCTTGATAGTGCCGTCGGGGAGATTGAACCACATGCTGAGAATGTTGGTATAGTCCTCGCCTGCGCTCATTTTATCGCAAAGCTCAAGAGCGGAATATTCGCCGTCACCGATGGTGATAACGTCAACGCCGTCAACAGCAATAACTTCTTCGGGAGCGAGAGTACAATGATAGCTTCCGCACGTGATAAGCGCATCGGGCATAACCTCTTTTGCCCATTTTATATATTCTTTACAATCGGGGAAAGCGGTGGTACGGATGGAGAATCCGATAATATCAAATTCGCCCATAGCCTTAAGCTTTGCCTTAAA
>JAZRLT010000227.1:0-8817 GCA_045646995.1 Eubacteriales bacterium
CCTACCGAAAAATTAGTACTTATCTATCCTAAAAGCGAGCTTGGCGGCGAGGAACTGCGTCCCTCCGCGGCGTGCCTTTCTGTCGAGAAGATGCTTCCCGATTTGTCTGTGTATGAATTTTCCGATTCCGATATGATATATTCCCGTGAATCCGTCGCGGCGTATTATCCTTCGCTTGCGGACGTGGATTTGAAGAATAGGATAGCAAAATCGCTAGTCGGTACAAATACCTCCTTCTATAATGAAATGCCCTCAGTGAAGGAACGCGAATCGAAAATCGATTTTAAGGAGGAAGCTATCTATCTCTCGCCTACACGCTTTGAACGCTATAATTTGTGTCCCTTTTCCTATTTCGGAGAATATATTCTCGATTTGAAGGAAAAAAAGGAAAATCAATTCGCAAGTCAGGAAATGGGTAATTTTATCCATAAGCTTTTGGATAAATTTGTAAGCGGATGCGTCTTCGACGGACACTTTAACGCTCCCGATGAAGTCGAACGTAAAGCGCGCGTAAAGGCTCTTGCCGATGAATATTTAAAAGAGGTTATAGGTGAACAGGCTACCACGGATAAACGCTTTATGCATATCTTCGATAATATGACGAAAACCGTTGATCTCGTTGCCGAGGATCTTTGTAACGAATTCTCGAAAAGTGATTTTGTTCCCGTCGGATTTGAATACCGTATCGGACTTAAGGACTGCGATATTCCCGCAGTAAGATATGAATATAACGGAAAACCTGTACTTATGCGCGGCTCTATCGACCGCGTTGATGTTGCCGAAATCGACGGGGTTAAATATGCCCGAGTGGTTGACTATAAAAGCTATAATAAGGAACTCAACCTTGAATTGGTAAGAGAGCACGGTATCGATACCCAGATGCTTCACTATCTCTTTGCATATTGTAATAATAACGATGCAAAGCCTGCGGGGGTTATCTATTATAGGGCGACTACGCCCAATATAAGCGTAACCGGTCGCGAAACTCCCGACGAGATCAAAAAGATGACCTCCGACGCCTTTAAGCGTGACGGTGTTTTTCTTGATGATAAATCGGTAGTTCGCGCTATGAATCCCGATGAGGTAAAGCTTCCGGTGCGCTTTAAAAACGACGGTGAGCTCGCCAAGAATAAACGCCTCGTGAGCGAGGATGGATTTTTAGAGCTTTCCGAGATAATCAATTCTCAGGTCGGCTCTCTCGCCGAAAACGTATTTAACGGCAATATGAATATCGCACCGAACGACTGCGAGGGCAAAAAGAACCCTTGCGAGTATTGTTCTCTCGCGGATATTTGCCGAATGAAAAACGATAAGGAGGTCACCGCTGATGAATCAGACGTTGGATCAGACGAAAATAGCTGATACAGCTCCCGAATTTACCGATTCGCAAAAAAAGGCGATATATACGCGCGGTAAAGACCTTCTTGTAAGTGCAGGCGCGGGAAGCGGTAAGACTACCGTTTTGACAAAACGCCTTATAGAACGAATTAAGTCGGGTGACTCGCTCGAGGATTTCCTCGTGGTTACGTTTATGAGCTCTGCCGCAGCCGATATAAAGCGTAAGCTGTACGACGCACTCCTTAAGGAATCGGTGAACGACCCCGATAATACCCATATATACCGCCAAATGCTTCTCGTTTCCGAAGCGGATATATGTACTATCTCGGCGTATTGCTTGCGTACGGTCAAGGAGAATTTCGCTCTTCTCGGTATATCTCCCAAGGTTCGTACTATCGACGAAACCGAGTCCTTGATGATGCTTCGCCGCGCGGCGAACGATATTATATCTAAAGGCTTTGAGAACGCGGATCCCGATATTATTATGCTCTCGGATAACTTTTCGAGCGAAAAAAGCGACGATGCGCTTATTGATCAGATGATATCGCTGTTTCTTACTCTGCGCGTAACGCTCGGCTGGAAGGAGCTTCTTTCCGAATGCGCCGATAACTACCGTAAAGATGCGGAAATAGTATCGAAAAACGGATTTTTCTCTTCCGAGTCGGGCTCGCTTCTTCGCGCTCGTCTTGTAGTAGAGGTTGATGAGATACTTTCTTCGGCGCGTGAGATGTATGAGTTTGCGTCTACCGTTGCGACTGATGATAAATATCTCGAACCGATCCAAATCGTTCTTGATAAATGTGAGGCTCTGCGAGCGTCGCTGAATAAAGATTATGTAAACTTTTCTCTCGCGGCGTACGAAGCATCACTTACCGTTTCTTTAAAGAGCTCGGGCTGTGATAAGGAATATAGAGATATTATTAAAAAACAAAAAGAAACGATAGTGAATGCCGAAAGAGCTATTTTTGAGAGATATTGCCGCGGCAACGATAAAACCATCTCCGAAAGCTTGATCAAAACCGCTTCTATCGTTTCGGCAATACGATCCTTCCTCGTTGAGCTCGAAAGAGAGTACGAAGAATTAAAGTATGAATCCAATGCCGTCGATTATACTGATTTTGAGGCAAAAACCCTCGAACTGCTTGAAACTGAAGATGAAGAGGGTAGAAAGGTTCCTACCGAGCTTTGCTTGAAAAAGCAGTCGATGGTAAAGGAAATTCTTATAGACGAATACCAAGACGTCAACCCGATGCAGGATAGGATTTTCTCGCTTTTGGCGGGTAAAAGCCATCGATTTATGGTTGGAGACGTAAAGCAAAGTATTTATCGCTTCCGTAATGCGTATCCGGATATCTTCCTCGGATATAAAGAGGAATACGCAGATATTGCTAATAGCGACAACAGCGAAAACGCTAAAATATTCCTTCGCGAAAATTTCCGTTGCGCTACTCCTGTTATAAATTATGTAAACTATGTGTTTGAGAACGTGACCCAAGGAACCTCTTATGCGCGCGAGTATGACGGAGAATGGCTCGTTCACGCGTCAAAGCGCCCCGAAAAGGGAACTCCCGTAGTCCTTGCCGTTGCCGAAAAGCAGCCGAAAATGGCTAAAGAGGCTCGAAAAGCCGAGGCGGAATATATCGCGAGAGAAATATTAAGGCTCGTTAATACCGAGACCTCCGACGAGGGCAAGCCGTATAGCTTTTCCGACGTTTGCGTAATGCTCAGCGCGATGAAGGGCTATTCTATCGAATACGAAAAGGCTTTCCAAAAATACGGAATACCCTATAAAAAAGAAAAAAGCGAAAACTTCCTCGATAACCCCGATATTCGCCTTGCGATTTCTGCGTTAAAGGCTATCGACGATCCTACCGACGATATTTCGCTTTGCGCTCTTATGAGAAGTCCGGTTTGCCGCTTTAGCTCCGAGGATTTGTATCGTATAAGACGGGCTCTTCCCAAAACACCCTTCTGGGAGGCTGTGCTTATTACGGCTCTCCCCTCTAAAAAGCGAATTGCCGCTAAAAAATTCCGCTTTAAAAGTCACTTTGGCGAAAAGTGTCTCGCCGTTCGTTCGAAAGCCTTTGTGAAACGCTTGACCGAATGGCGTAAGGAAAGCTCGGGAATACCTTGCTGTGATTTCCTTAAGAGCTTTTTCGTCGACTCGGGCTTGTTGAGGATTTCGGTTTCTTCGGGAAACCGCGCGAGTCTTTTGCTTCTTTACGATTATGCAAAACGCTTCGAAAATGCTCGTAATCATGGACTTTCGGGCTTTATAGATTACCTTAACGAGCTTTCTGAAACGGGCAAGAATATTTCCGACGTCGCCAAGACGGGTGATGATAATGCCGTTTCGTTTATAACGATCCATAAATCTAAAGGTCTTGAATATAAGATATGCTTTTTGGCGTGTACCGACCGTGGATTTATGGGGATGGATTCCTCAGACAGAATAAAATTTATTCGTGGTGAGGGAATATCCTTCTGCTTGCGCGATCGTGTTGCGCTTACGACCTATGAACCGATGTGTAATATTCTTGCTGTGGATAACGAGCGCGACGCTATCGTGGCTGAGGAGCTTCGTAAGCTTTACGTTGCTCTTACCCGTGCCAAGGAAAGACTCTATATAACCGGTTGTGCTCCTTCGGGCTGGAAGGAAAAAATATTTACTCCCGCTTCCGCGAAATGCTGGCTTGATATGGCAATATACGTAAGTAACCTCGGCGAAACCAAATTCTGCGACAGGGTGGATATTTCCGAGGTTGACGGCTCATCGGGCTATATACCTCCCGAATCCGCGAAGGTTTTCGAGCCGACGGAGGATATGCTTGGATATATCTCTTTTGAATATCCGTATAAATCCTCGGTGTCTTCCGCCGCGAAGATATCGGTTTCCGAGCTTCGCGAAGGACTTTTGGAGGATGATGAGTATAATCGAACCCGTCTCACCGTGCCCGCCTCGCGAGTTTCGTTAAAGCCTGCCTTTGCTCAAACCGTAAAATACGGTGCAGGAGATATAGGCACTGCTAACCATTTGTTTATGCAGTTTGCTGATTTTGCTTCTGCCGAAAAGGACGTACGGGCTGAAACCGAAAGGCTTATCGAAAAGCGTATGCTTTCCGCCGATCAAGCCAAAATGCTTGATATATCAGCGTTGGAGAAATTTTTCGAAAGCGAGCTTTATGCACGAATTAAGTCGTCTCCGCGCGTTTACCGTGAAAAACGTTTTTCGGTACGGGACGTTATTTCCGAAAACGGCGAACCGATACTTGTTCAAGGTGTTATTGACTGCTTTTTCGAAAATCCCGACGGAACCTATACTGTCGTCGATTATAAGACTGATAGGGTAACGACTCTTGAAGAACTCGTGTCTCGCCACCGTGTCCAACTTTCCTGCTATAAATCCGCAGTAGAGCGTATGACGGGATGTTCCGTGAGCGAATCTCTTCTTTATTCCTTTGCGCTTGGCGGGGAAGTGAGCTTATGAAACGAATGGATCTGTATCCCATAACGGTAACTCAGGTTAAGGACCATCCCGAAACCGTCGATAAGGTGTTTTTATCGAAAAAACGCCATTCCTTTGGTGAATACCTCGGTGTCTGCCTGCTTCAGGGCTGCTCCTTCGGCGGCAATGCTGAGGAAACCGCCTCGGCGGTCGCTTTCGGCGATGAGCTTGTGTTAGAGCCTGATGTGAATCCTTCGATGCCGATATCCGTCTTGACGGAAAACGGTGTGCGCGTCGGCTTTCTTACCTATACCGATTCGGTTTTACCGTTGATGCTTATTAAGCGTGGTATAGATGTGAAATGCTACGCCGAGGCTGTCGAGCTTTCTGCGGGTGTACTTTCAATCGCCGTTTCATTGTATATTTCGAAATATTAAAAAATGTCAACCAAAAACGCTGTTTTGGTTGACATTTTTGCTTGTCGGTGATAAAATGCTTCGGAAGGGAAGTGAAGGAATGAAAATTAACGGCAAGATAAAAGATATGACGCTCGTTTCCGTGGGCGCGGTGCTTTTGTGTATTACCGCGTGGATAACGATTCCATTTGCCGTCCCCTTTACGTTGCAGACCTTCGGTGTGGCATTCGTTCTTTTTGCCTTCGGCGGTAAGCGCGGAGCTCTGGCTATCGCGGTTTATATATCCCTCGGGTTAATTGGGGTTCCCGTATTTTCGGGATTCAATTCGGGCTTCGGCGTCTTTCTCGGAGCGACCGGAGGATATATTATAGGCTTTGTCCTGTGGGGATGCCTCTATTTGGCCCTTGAATCGCTTTTTTTGCGTAAGTATATAGTCGGTATAGCTGTGCAGCTTTTTGGTCTTATGGCGTCCTATACGCTCGGTACGGCGTGGTATGCAGTCTGGTGCGGTTCCGAGAGTTTGTGGGCGTCGCTTGCCGTTTGCGTTTTTCCGTATGTGATTCCCGACGTGATTAAAATTATTCTCGCCTATGCCGTAGCGCGTAGGGTAAAAAGAGCGTTGGGGAACTAAAGCTTTACGCTTATTTCTCCGCTGTTCAATATCATTTTTTCGCCGTTTGAGGTTATCACCTCGAGCCCGCCGTCGTTGTGTATATCGACTCCGCGTGCCGTATAGTCGATGCCGTTTTTGGTAAAGCTTATATCTCTTCCGATTACGAGCGAATTTTTTCGGTAATCGTCCATAAATTTACGGTCGGGTAATTGTACGCTGTAATTCTTGAGACGCGTGAAGATATTCGCAATAAGCGCGCAACGGTCAGCGTTCTTTCCTACCGAGCCCGCAATGTTTCGCAATTCCTCGGGAAAATCCTCGGTCGTAAGATTTAAACCGATGCCGACTATTACGGCTTGTACTCTTCCGCTTTCAAGGTCGGATACGGCTTCTGTCAGTATACCGCATACCTTTCGACCGTCTATGAATATGTCGTTGACCCATTTTATCGCGGGTCTTTTGTTTGTTATGCATGACAGTGCTTCGCAAACGGCTACCGCCGCTGCCGACGTCATCGCCGTAGAGTCGGCTAAGCCGACCTCAGGATGCAAGACCGCGGAGAAGTATATACCGCTCGATGAGGGTGAATAAAAGCTTTTGCCCCTTCGTCCTCTGCCCGCCGTTTGCGTTTCCGATGCGAATATCGCGTCGGAATCGAGCCCTTGTGCGATTCTTCTTTTCGCTTCGCTGTTTGTCGAGTCGATGCTTTCGAATACCTCTATTTCTACGCCTTCGTCCTCGAGATTTGCTCTTATTCCCGATTCGGAAAGAATATCGCTGTCTAATTCGAGACAATGACCTTGGTTGTTTACCGATCGGATCTTAAATCCCTCGGATTTGAGCATAGCGACACATTTCGCAACAGCACTTCTCGAAACGCCTGCGTTCTCGGCAATCTCCTGTCCCGAAATAAATTTACCTTTATTTTTTTCGAGTAATAATAAAATACGGTCGCGTAACGTCATAATACTCTCCGATAAAAGTTAAGGGGTTGTTGCAGTAATGCAATAACCCCTTGATTTTGTTTTAATTCTCCGAATTTTCGATAACTACGGACGTTTCGTAAGGATCAGTACCATCGAATGCACCGTCGGATACCTCACCGTCAAAGCTGATTGCGCGTACCATCTGATCGGGGGCGACGTATTCAAAGGTTTTGATGAAAACCTCGGATAGGGAAGAAGCGAGAAATTCTTCTTTGCTCTCCTCTTCGCTTTCGCTAACTCCGTTGTCAGCGTTTCCGTTCATATTTATATAACCGGAATTTTCGTCGGTTGTTTCGGATTCGTCTTTGACGTCGGAATCGATATCGCTTTCGTCCTCGATGCTGCTTTCGCTTTCGTTTTTGTAAGCGTCGTAGGAATTGTTAAGATACTTGTTATATTTATTCTTGGTAATGTAGGTCATCTTGATACGGTAGGTACCGCTCTTCATACCGTCCACCTTGTCGCTCGGGATAACTATATCCCAATCCTCGCCGGGAGCAAGCTCCGCGAAGGTTCCGCCGTATTCAGGGGAAATAGCTTGAGTGTTATTGACGGTATAATATACGTTGCAGTATTCGACCCAACCGTCCTCGCTTAAATATTCGATCTTACCGGAAACCTGATCGTTTTCGTAGAACAAAAGGGTAGAGCCTGCTTTATTTGAAACCGAAATGGTGACTTCTTTATTACCTTCTTCGTCTTCACTGACGATATCAACCGCAAGGTCTGTGCTTTGCCAAAGAACCACCTGAATGGCGGCTACCGAAAAAGAAAGCATAAATATTAAGGCAAGAGCAAGAATTGCAAGTTTTATTGAATTATTGCGTTCTATTACGTATCACCTCGAGAATAATATATCAAATGCATAAAAGTTTGTAAATGTGTGATTTGTACAAAAAATCACCTTTTCGGCGCTGCTGCATAGAATAGTATTGATAATATCATACAATATATGGTGTTATCGGCCCAAGGATATCTATATGCAAATAAGCTTCGCGTTGTTATCCTGAAAGGCGACCGTTCAAGGAGGAATAATAATGATTGAAAGAAACGGCTCTCTCGGAGGGCTTTGCGGAAAACAGGATCAGCTTTGCTGTATAAGCGTTGATAAGATCTTCGATTCCGCCCGTGATAAGGATTGTCTTGAAGATGTCCGTGTCCATCTTTGCGATACGGCACAGGAGGTTATCGATAAGGCAAATGCCGTAAGATGCAAAAGCGTTGAAGTAATAAACACCAATATTAATATCGAGCCCGTTCCCTTTAATAAGGGCTTCTATCAGGTCACAGTGCGCTACTATTTCTGCGTAACCCTTGAGGCTTGTATGTGCGGCGGTAGAGTTCACGAGGTAAAGGGTCTTGCGGCGTTCGATAAAAAGATTATTCTTTACGGAAGTGAAAAGAACGTTTCGGTATTTACCTCTGACCCCGAAAATAATAGCTTCTGCTTCGATGAACGCGATCTCCGTTGCGACAGCGAGCCTACTCTTCCTACCGTTGTCGTAGAGGTTGCCCAGCCTATCTGCCTCGACAGTAAGCTTGTCGAAAGAAGCCGTAAGTTCGGTAATTGCTGTATGTGTATCGACGCTATTCCCGAAATGATCCGCTCGCGATTCGACGGATGCTTCGTTGACGAGGTCGGTGCAAACAACGTATACGTTACTATCGGCGTCTTCTCGGTCATCCGTATGGAGCGTAAGGTTCAGCTTATGCTTCCCGCGGCTCACTTCTGCCTTCCCGAAAAGGATAGCAAGCCTTGTAATAACGACGATCCCTGCTCGGTATTCGGTAAAATGCAGTTCCCTGTGAATGAGTTTTATCCTTATGCCGATGATCAGTATCAGGATAGAAATCGTTCGGAAAATAAGGGCTGCGACAAAGGCTGTAAATGATAAAAAGGGCTTTCCGTTCATTATGAGCGGAAAGCCTTTTTTAGTATATGCGTTTTTTGAAATTTTATTCTTTTTCGACGTTTTCGTCTGTCGTATCAGCCGTAGTGTTAACTAATGCATCGTCTGT
>JAZRLT010000228.1:0-5705 GCA_045646995.1 Eubacteriales bacterium
GCCCCGCGAGGACAAACTATCCGACGACCAAGCGTATTGGAGCTCGCTTTTAGGCTGTGCCGAGATGATTCGTCGCGGTTGCGGCACCTTCTGCGATATGCACCTTTTCCCCGGCTCGTCCGCTAAGGCGGCTATCAAAGCGGGTATGCGTGCCTGCGTAAGCCGTGGTCTTGTCGGAAGTGAGGGCGGTCAGGAAAGACTCGAGGCTCAGTATAGAGAAATCGAGGAATTCAAGGGATATGACAATATTTCCTTTATGCTTGCGCCCCACGCGATATATACCTGTGACGAGGAATATCTTTTGAAGGTTTCCTCCGAGGCAAAGCGTCTCGGCTTGGGTATCAATACCCACCTTTCGGAAAGCGTGACCGAGTTTGAGGATTGTATCAAGGCTCACGGCTGTACTCCTACCGAATATATGTATAAGCTCGGTATCTTCGAAAATAAGACTATCGCGGCTCATTGTGTTCAGTTGACCGATAACGATATTTCGATTCTCGCAAAATGCGGTGTAAGCGTAGCGTCCAACCCGAGAAGTAACTTAAAGCTCGGTAACGGTATCGCACCGATAACCAAGCTCGACGCCGCGGGCGTAAACGTATGCTTGGGTACCGACTCCACCGCTTCGAATAACTCGCTTAATATGTTCTCCGAGCTTAATTATTGCGCTATGCTCCAAAAGGGTGTTACCGGCGATCCTACCTCGATTCCCGCAAAGCGTGCTTTCGAGTTTGCGACGGTAAACGGCGCGAAGGCTATCGGTATCGATAAGCTCGGTAAGCTCGAGGAAGGCTGGAAGGCGGATATAACCCTTCTTGATATGAGAGTTCCCCAATTCGTTCCCTTCCGTGATACCTATTCGATGATCTGCTATTCCGCCGACGGAAGCGAGACCGATACCGTAATTCTTAACGGTAAGGTCGTATATAAGAACAAGCAATTTGTAACAATAGATATTGAAGAAGTATACGCCAAGGTGGCTGAAATGAAGGAGGTTTTATAATATGTCCTACGATATTAAAGATCTTTCCCTTTGGGAAAGCGGTGAAACAAAGATTCAATGGGTGAAGAGCAATATGGATCTTCTCCGCGGAATCGAAGAAGAATTTATCAAGACAAAGCCTTTCGCGGGTATGCGAATCGCGCTTTCGGTTCACCTTGAGGCAAAGACGGCTTATCTCTGCCGTGTGCTCGCTTCGGGCGGTGCCGAAATGTATATTACCGGCTCGAACCCCCTTTCTACCCAAGACGACGTTGCCGCGGCTCTCGTTCACGGCGGTCTTAACGTTTACGCTTGGCACGGCTGTACCGACGAGGAATACGAGGCTCATACCTCGCGCGTTATCTCCGAGGGCAAGCCTAATATAATTATCGACGACGGCGGCGACTTGGTAAACCTTATCCATACGAAATACCGCGAGCTTCTTCCCAACGTTATCGGCGGATGTGAAGAAACCACTACCGGTATTATTCGTCTTCAGGCTATGGCGAGAGAGGGAGTTTTGGAATTCCCGATGGTTCTCGTTAACGACGCCGACTGTAAGCATCTTTTCGATAATAGATACGGTACGGGTCAGTCCGTTTGGGACGGCATAAACCGTACCACCAACCTTATCGTTGCGGGTAAAAAGGTCGTTGTCGCGGGCTACGGCTGGTGCGGTAAGGGCGTTGCTATGCGTGCGAAGGGCTTGGGCGCTTCGGTTATCGTTACCGAGGTCGATCCTATCCGCGCTATGGAGGCAGTTATGGACGGTTTCGCCGTTATGCCTATGGCTGACGCGGCTAAGGAGGGCGACTTCTTCTGTACCGTTACGGGTAACTGCGAAATTATTACCAAAGAACATTTCCCGCTTCTTAAGGACGGAGCTATTCTTACCAACGCAGGTCACTTCGACGTTGAGGTAGATATGAAGGCGCTCCGCGAATATGCAATCGACAGCTTCGAGGCGAGAAACAATATTATCGGCTATAAGCTTCCTAACGGCAATACCGTTTACGTTATCGCCGAGGGCAGACTTGTTAACATCTGTGCAGGCGACGGACATCCCGCCGAAATTATGGATATGTCCTTCGCTATTCAGGCGCTTTCCGCGCTTCACCTCGTTAAGAATCAGGGCAATATCTCCGAAAAGCTTATAAGCGTTCCCCGCGAGGTTGATGAAGACGTCGCGAGAAGAAAGCTCGCTTTCTGGGGCTGCAAAATCGACACTTTGACCGAAAACCAAAAAGCATATTTGGGCGCTTGGAACCATAATTAGGACTAAGCATAATGCTACCAATTATATAAATTAATAGATAGGTTTTCGGTTTTCGCCGAAAACCTTCCTTAATTTTTCATTCTTAATTTTTCATTCTTCATTTAAAACTCGGAGGTTTTACTATGTCTACTCCTCACAATTCCGCAAATATCGGTGATATCGCCGAAACAGTCATTATGTGCGGCGACCCGCTTCGCATTAAGTATATCGCAGAAACCTATCTCGAAGACGCCGTTTGCTTCAACGAAGTCCGCGGTATGCTCGGATATACGGGTTATTATAAAGGAAAGCGTATTTCGGTTATGGGCCACGGTATGGGTATGGCTTCGATAGGTATCTATTCCTACGAGCTTTATAACCACTACGGCGTAAAGACGATTATCCGCGCGGGTAGCGCGGGCGGTATCGGCGAGGGCGTTAACTGCCGCGATATTATTATCGCTCAAGGCGTTTGTCACGACAGCAACTTCGCTTGGCAATACGAGCTCCCCGGAACCTTCGCGCCGATAGGCGATTTCGAGCTTTTGAAGAAGGCTGACGCAAAGGCGGCTGAGCTCGGAATAAGCGTTAAGGTAGGTAATATCTATTCCACCGACGTTTTCTATGCCCCCGAAAAGGTTAACGCTCAATGGAAAGAAATGGGTATTCTCGGCGTCGAAATGGAAGCGGCAGCGCTTTATATGATCGCCGCAAAGGCGGGCAAAAAGGCGCTTTGCGTTTGCACCGTAAGTAACCATATGTTTACGAAGGAAGAACTCTCCACCGAGGAGCGTCAGACCGGATTTAATGATATGATCCGCCTCTGCTTGGAGATTGCTTAAGCGCTAAGCATAATAACACAGAACGCACAAAAAGGATTTTTGTCCCGATTGTGCGTTCTTTTAAATTTATCACTTAGTGCTTCAAGGGTTTGGTTTTTAAGGAATTATTGTATTTTTGTGCTATGAAAAATCTCCACCTCTCGACGTACCTTTGTACGCCTTCGGGTGTAGATTTTCCATTCTGCGTCATTCTGCTACGCGCTCGGTTAGTATTAATTGATTTGTTGTTTGTTGCGTTACATCAAATTTGTATATTGTAGGGACCGGCGTCCTCGACGGTCAGCTTTCGTGCGAATTTGTTGTATGTGAGAATTAAAATCAAAAACGATACAATTTGTTACGCCGGATTTTTGAAATTGATATGCATTACAAATTGTTTTGTTTCGGACCGTCGCTGTTCACCCCAAAAATCTTCGATTTTCGGGAACCCCGTTTGACGCCGGTCCCTACATTATCGAACGTTGGCAGGCAACAATGAGCCCAAACTTTTAAACTACGCGATGGGGAGTAAAAACGTTGACAACAAACCACACAAGTGATAAAATATTAATAGAAAAATAAAAATATCAAATCGCGAGGTGTGTTATGAAAAAATACGTTTTTGCTGTATTGACCTTCGCTTCTGTATTTCTTACTTCGTGTGAAATTCATTTCGCCGACGGAACAAGATACGACGTTCCGTGGTGGTTCTGTTTGATATTTATTACTATGCCGTTTTTAATCGCCGGTACGTTGCTTTTCATCAGTCAAATGCCTAAAAACTTTTGGGCGGTTTGCAACAAATGCCAAACGAAGTTTTATGTAAAAAAACGAGTCATAAATTTCAGCTCTGCCACACCCGAGCATTTTGAATTTGTTGGGAAATGCCCTCATTGCGGAGAAAATAGGCTCTGCACCAAATCCTACGACCAAGACGAATAAGACAAAACCGCAGGTTTTTCACCTGCGGTTTTTTGTTTTTATTAAGATTACTCAAGAATATTAGAGGTTACGTACTGAACACCCCAGGAGATAAGCTTTTCGGCGAGCTCTTTATTATCGACCGTCCAGGTATTTACCTCGATACCCTCGTCGAGGAGCTTCTTGACCTTCCATTCCTCGTCAAGAGCGGTCGACCAGATATCGATACCCATTTTATGCTCCTTAAGCATTTCGATTATTTCGTCCTTGAATTCGCCCGTGAGGAACTGACAATGAGATTCGGGGCAGACCTTACGGAGATTCAAAAGGTTTTCAAAGCTGAACGAGATAAAGATCATCTTGTCGAGCGTATATTCCGCCTTGACGATTTCGACAACCTTTTCCATATTCTCTACGCTGAAATATCCCTTGAATTCGAGAACGCAAACCTTGTCGTAACGCTTGCAGATTCGGAGATAATCGACCATTTCGGGGATACGGAGGTCAACACGGCCGCGTTTTCCGTCAACGTCGAAAAGCTGAACCGATTGGATGGTCTGAAGCGTGGACTGCTCGGGAATAATGTGGTCGCCGCCGCAACGAACCGCGTCGTTGTCGTGGAGAAGGATGAAGTTTCCGTCCGCGGTAACGCGCACGTCGGTTTCGATACCGAAATAGCTTCTGTTACCTGCCGCAACGAAAGCCGAAGCGGTGTTTTCTCGCTCTAATCCCGAAAGACCTCTGTGAGCGACGATTTGTGCGTTGCCTTTGTTGATTTTAATGGTATCCATAGTAAAACCTCTCCTTATTTCGCGACGATATTGAATATTTTATCCTTAATATAAATCTTCTTGACGATGGTCTTTCCTTCGAGAGCGGACATAACGTTATCGTTGCCCTGAATGATTTCCCAAACGGCGTCTTCTTCCGCGCCCGCGGGGATAACGACTACGCCCTTGAGCTTACCGCAAACCTGAACGGCGATCTCTTTTTCGTCGTCAACGGTAAGAGCATCGTCATATTCGGGCCACTTTGCGGTCGAGCAGAAGCCGTTCATGCCGAGAGATTCCCACATTTCCTCGCAGATATGAGGAGCGAAGGGGGAGAGGAGCTTGGTGAGCGCGAGGAGGCTTTCCTTGTCGATAGAGCCTGCTTCGTAAATCTCGTTCATAAAGCTCATCATCGCCGCGATAGCGGTGTTGAATTTCATTCCCTCGATATCGCTCGTAACCTTCTTGATGGTCTTGTGGAGCGAACGAACGAGCTTATCATTCTTAGCGCCGAGCATTTCGTCGAGCGCGGCGAAGCGTTCTAAGAATCTCTTACAACCGCGAACGCTGTTCTGAGACCAAGGAGCCGCCGAAGCATAGTCACCCATAAAGAGGACGTAGGTACGTAAAACGTCCGCACCGTATTCGTCAACAACGTCGTTGGGGTCAACAACGTTGCCCTTGGATTTACTCATCTTTTCGCCGTCGGGACCGAGAATAAGACCTTGAGCGGTACGCTTTGCGTAAGGCTCTGCGACGGGAACGAGCCCGAGGTCATAGAGGAACTTATGCCAGAAGCGGGAGTATATCATATGGCGGGTAACGTGCTCCATACCGCCGTTGTACCAGTCAACGGGCATCCAGTACTTCAGCTTTTCCAGATCCGCGAACTTTTCATCGTTGTGGGGATCGATGTAACGGAGGAAGTACCAAGAAGAGCCTGCCCACTGAGGCAT
>JAZRLT010000229.1:0-15343 GCA_045646995.1 Eubacteriales bacterium
ATCAACGCAAACGCTCGTTTCTTTGAAAAGAAGGAAGACGTTCCTACTCAGGCAGTTACCATGGGTATGGCTTCCATCATGAAGGCAAAGACCATCATCCTCCTCGCTACCGGCAAGGCTAAGCATCAGGCGGTTTCCGAGCTTCTTGACGACAAGATCACTACCTCGAACCCCGCTACCCTTCTTAAGCTTCATCCCAACACCATTATCATCGTCGACAAAGACGCAATGGAAGGCTAAGCATAATAACACAGAACGCACAAAAAGGTTTTTGCCCGATTGTGCGTTCTTTTTTATTTCTTTCTTCGTACTATAAGGGTTTGTTTTTAAGGAATTATTGTATTTTTTGTGCTATGTACAAATGAACCCTCTCGATGTACATTTGTACACCTTCGGGTTTCATTTGTCCATTCTGCGTCATTCTGCTACGCCTTCGCTTCTCGCGTATGTTACGTCATTTTTTATTTTTTAAGCATAATAACACAGAACGCACAAATCGCAAACGCTCTCGATTAAAATCTTACGATTTTAATCGGATTTGGATGTCCGTTCGTTCGCACCGAGTTCGTGCATAAATGTACGAACTCGCGAACATCATAGGAGTTTTTTCCAAGGCACATGTCCCCGAAAAAAACATTGATATTTATCATAAAAATAGGAACGCACAAAAAGGTTTTTGCCCGATTGTGCGTTCTTTTTTATTTCTTTCTTCGTACTATAAGGGTTTGTTTTTAAGGAATTATTGTATTTTGTGTTGTCATCGGGGCAGAATATAACCGACAAAAAACAATTTACGAGGTTATTATGAAATTTGCATTTTTTGACACAAAGCCCTACGACAAGACCTCGTTCGAGAAATATGCGCTCGAGGGGAATATAATTTTCAAATATTACGAAACCAAGCTTAATATCGACACGGTGAGCCTTGCTTCGGGATGCGACGGTGTTTGCGTTTTCGTAAACGACTCCGTCGACGAAGGGGTAATCGACAGGCTTTGCAAAATGGGTGTAAAGATAGTCGCGTTACGTTGCGCAGGATATAACAACGTTGACGTTAAATACGCCGAGGGTAAAATCACCGTTTTCAACGTCCCCGCATATTCACCCTACGCCGTAGCCGAGCACGCCATGGCGCTTTTACTCGCATCGGTGAGAAAGATCCCGAGGGCATATATCCGAACGCGCGACCATAATTTCAGCCTTAACGGACTTACGGGCTTTGACCTTTACGGAAAAACCGTCGGCGTTATCGGCACGGGACGTATCGGGCGCGTATTTATAGATATATGTAAAGGCTTCGGAATGAATATCATCGCCTACGACAAATACCCCGACAAAAAATCGGGGATAAACTACGTTCCGCTCTATAAGCTTTTCGCCGAAAGCGATATAATCTCGCTCCATTGTCCGTTGACTCACGAAACCCGCCATATAATCGACTCGGACGCGATAGATTCGATGAAAAAGGGCGTTGTTATAATAAACACCTCCCGCGGCGCGCTTATTGATGCCGACGCTCTGCTTTCAGGCATAAAAAAGCGTCAGATCGGAGCGGCGTGCTTAGACGTATATGAAGAAGAATCCGAGGTTTTCTTCGAGGACAAATCCGACGAGATCATCGACGATGATATACTCGCAAGGCTTATTTCGATGCCTAACGTTATCGTAACCTCCCACCAAGCCTTTCTTACCGAGGAGGCGCTCAATAATATCGCCGAAACGACCGTAAAAAATATTACCGGCTATGTAAAAAACGGGAAATGCGATAACGAAATATTCGTTTCCGAAAAAACTTGTTGACTTTTCAACAAGTTTATGATATACTCCGTTCTTGTTGAAACTTCAACAAGAACGGAGGCAGTCACAATGACAGAAAGATTCGAAACGTTCACGGTGCTTGTAAACCGCATCAGCCGCAATATCCGCAAAATCAAAAACAAGGAAATGGAAGAGTGTAATCTCAGAAGCCCCCACATTTCCTGTCTTTACTATCTTTATACTTCCGAGGGATTGACCGCCACCGAGCTATGTGAAAAATGCGAGGAAGATAAAGCGACCATGTCGCGCTCGCTTGATTATCTCGAAAAAAACGGATTTCTTACGAGTGACGCGAAATTGAACAAGCGTTACAAGACTCCTCTTATTCTTACCGAAAAAGGAAAAGATGCGGGCAAAAAGATAGCCGACAAGATTGATTTCATTCTCGGCGAGGTGAGCAACGGACTTTCCGACGAAGAACGTCAAATTTTCTACCGCGCTCTTAATCTTATAAGCTCGAATCTCGACAACATCTGTAAGCAATACAACGTTTGAAAGGATTAATAATGACTAACAAGCCGTTACACAAAAAATCAAAGTTCACAAACGTACGCGCTCTCGTCGAATGGGCTTCCGAAAAATACGGAAGAAGAACCGCCTACTCCTTCGCATCGCGTTCGGGAAGCGACGGTACCGAAAAAATCTCCTTTAACCGATTTGCCAACGACGTACGCGCTCTTTCGAGCAAAATGCTCGAAATGGGATGTGCGGGAAAGCATTGTGCGTTAGTAGGCAAGCTCTCGTACGAATGGGTTCTTACCTATTTTGCAACTCTTTCTATCGGTGCCGTACTCGTACCGCTCGACCGAGATTGGCAAAAGGAGGACCTCTCGGACACCGTTAAAAACGCCGACGCTTCCTTCCTTTTCGGCGACGAGGACATTTCGGAAAAGATAGAATATATCGCCGAAAGCACCGAATTCAAATATACGCCCGTATACCTTACCTCGAAAACGAGCGAAAATACCGTTTCGGCACTTATAAAGGAAGGTCGGAAAATATTCGCAGAAAATTCCGACCCCTACTTTAGCGCACCCATCGACCCGATGAAGCTCTCGCTTCTCGTTTATACCTCGGGCACCACGGGCAAGGGCAAGGGCGTTATGCTCAACCAGAACGCCATTCTTTCGGATATGTACAACGCTCTCCCCTATATCGACTATGCCAATAAGACGTTAGGCGTTCTTCCCCCTCACCACACCTACGGCTCGACGATTATGTTTATAGGTCATATTATGATCGGAAGCGAGGTTTACATTTCCTCAGGACTTCGATACATAATGAAGGAGCTCAAGGACCAAAAGCCCGGTCACCTCGTTCTCGTTCCCCTATATCTCGAAACCTTCTATCGCAAGATACTCGCAAATCTCAAAAAGCAAAACAAGTATGATATCGTTTTCAGAGGCATCAAGCTCAGCAACGCGCTCAGAAAGGTCGGCATCGACCAAAGACGAAAGATGTTTTCCGAGATCCACGCGGCGTTCGGCGGCGAGGTAAAGCTTATTATCACAGGCGGAGCACCGATAAGTCCCGAGGTTTTATATTTCTACGACGGAATCGGTATCGAGGTTCTTAACGGATACGGTATTACCGAATGTGCTCCTCTTATATCGGTAAACAAGAGCCATCATAACGTTATCGGAAGCGTCGGAACACCCATAGACGACGTTACCGTCGAAATCGACGAGCCCAACGAGGACGGCGAAGGCGAAATTCTCGTAAAGGGTCCCGTGGTTATGCTCGGATATTACAAAAACGAGGAAGCCACCTCCGAAGCGTTCAAGGAGGGTTGCTTCCGCACGGGCGACTACGGAAAGCTCGACAAAAACGGAGTTCTTTATATTACGGGGCGAAAGAAAAATCTTATAATCCTCTCGAACGGCAAAAACGTTTATCCCGAGGAGATCGAAAACGAGCTTTCGGCAACCCCCGGCGTTCAGGATATAATCGTTTATGAGGGTCAAAGCAAGCGCGGTATAGAATATAACGCCATCGTCGCCGAGGTCTTCCTCGACAAAGAATTTATGACCAACAACGGAATCGACGACGCTTATAATTACCTCAAGCCGTTTATAGACGAATATAACAAGACCGCAGTTCCTTACAAGAAAATAAACGTTTTGAGAATCCGAAAGGAAGAATTCCCGAAAAACACCCTTCGCAAAATCCAGCGTTTTAAGTTAAATACGACTATCGATTAATCCGACATACAAAAAACCTCTTTTCCTTGCGAAAAGAGGTTTTTTAGCTTTTTACGTTTTATCCGTATATTTTTGCCTTAATATATTTCTTATTTGCTTCTAAATTAACCGACAAAACTTCTCTGCCGTTGATTTTCGCGTATTGGAACGAGCCGGGGCAAGGAACTCGGGCGTCGGTTATATTATACGAAATATAGGTAAGCGCGTTCCAGATCATCGACCTGAGCTTATCCTTCGGAATATTCGTCTTGACGTAGGGCAACACGGTTTTCAACAGCTCGTGGATATCCGAAAGCGATTTTGTGCGAAGCTGAAGCGCGAATTGCTTTAACAGGTCTCTTTGGTGGAGCGTACGCGTAAAGTCTCCGTTAGAGAAGGCACGCGAGCGCGCATAAACGAGAGCCTGCGAGCCGGTAAGGTGGAGCTTATGGGTTCCGTCGGTCGCCTTCGCTTGGGATAACCCGTAAATTCCGTCCCACGTTTTAAAGAAATCGTAGTTATCGTTATTGATTGTAATATCAATACCGCCTATCGCGTTTACCGCCTGCTCGAACGAGCTCAAGCCTACCATAACATAGTGGTCGATATTTATATCGAAATTAAGCTTTATCGTTTGGATAAGAAGGTTGGGTCCGCCCGCCGCAAAAGCCGCGTTAAGACGGTTATCCTTTCTTCCGGGAATCTTAACGTAGGTATCACGCATAAACGAGGTAAACACGATTCGCTTCTTGACGTTATTTATCGACATAAGTATCATCGTATCGCTTCGTGCGCTTTTGCCGCTTATAGTATCCGCGCCGATAAGGAGAATGTTTATAACGTCCTTATCGTAAACGTCGGTAACGGTATCTCCGTCGAAAAGACCCTCTAATATCTCATAGTCGGGCTCGTAGGGAGGCTCGGGAGGAGGGGGAACGTAGTTTCCGCCGTTTCCGCCGCCGTTTCCATTATTGTCGTCATCGTCATATTCGTCATCGTATTCGTCGTCGTACGAAGTATCGTCAACGCTTACGTTCGGGTCGGTATCTGTACCCGCCTCAGGGTCAACAAATCCCGACGTGTCTATTCCCATCTCGTCCTCGATTCCGTAAGAGGGGTCGTCAATATCGACTCCCGACCATTCCTCGTCGGACTCCTCGTAGGAAATATATCCGAGCATATGGTCTACGTATCGGTCTATGGCAAACAATGCGCCGCCTATTAACAAAAGCAAAAGCGCGAGCAATATTGCCAATGCTATCAATATCTTTTTAAGAGTCGATTTTTTCTTTTTTATCGGCTTTATCGGCGCGGCGGGAGCTTCGTCGGCAGGAACCTCGTCAACGTTAGCTTCGGATGCGTATCCCTCGTCGTTTACCGCCGATTCGAGCTCGGATTCGGGGATATATTTAGTATCTTCGTTTCTATCCGACATATCGCAACTCCTGAAAAATCAAATAAGGCAGAATTTCTCCTACCTTATTATATCACCGCTTTCCCGCTTTGTCAATTATCGTCGGAGCGCATATTATTTGCCGTCATATAATCCTCAATTCGGCAAAGGATAAGCGCCGTTTCGGATTTGGTAAGAGTCTTTCCGACATCGACAGAATCTCCGACAAGGCTTAATATTCCCGCGTTTACAGCCGCCGAAACCGTGACGAACGTATCCTCTTCACCGTCAGCCGACGCACTGTCCGCCGAATTCATAGGCAAATCAAGAGCTTCGCAGATTATATACGATGCCTCGGCAACGGTGATTTCGCTTTTCGGCGAGAAATTTCCGTTTTCGAGTCGTATCAATCCTTTTTCAGCCGCCGCCGAAAGATAGCCCTTCATACCCGAGCTTAGGTCCGCATCGTCCTTTACCGCGCTGTCGGCAACGGCGGTTATCTCGGCATCTAGCTTACTTACGTTCATCGCCATCACGAGGAACTCCATTTTTGTCACGACCGTTTCAGGGTCGAAATAATACTTTCCGTCCGAAACACGGTAGATCATAGTATCGCTTGCACACATTCTGTGGGCATAAATATGGTTCGGGTCGTCCTTCATATCCTCGAAGCAGAGATTGTTCGGATTTTCGCCGACCTCTATCGAAAGAACCGTACTCGGCGACACCGCGCCGAAGCGGTCGGTAACCGTAAATACCATTCTGTCGTTGCCCGAAAAGCCCTCGTCGGGGGTATAAACCACCTTGCCGAGTGAATTGATTTTAATTTCACCCTCGGTCGGATAGGTTATGACGTTTACGGTATAATCGTCACCGTTCGGCTCGGTGATATTAAGACTTCCCTCGCAGGAGATTCCCGAAACCGTCTTAATCACGCTGTCGGAGACCGCGGGAGGCGAATTTACGCCGTCGCCGAATACCATAACACAGCCGAACACATTACCGAAATATCCCGCGCAATCCGACGAAAAGCTGAATTCAGCCGAGGCGCAATCGGCATTCGGAACGAATTTCAAAAACTCAAGCTTCTCGGCGGGAATGCTTTGACCCTGCATAACCGCTTTGCCGTTATAGATAAGTGTTCCCGACGATGAATCGGGGAGCACAGTTACCGTTATATGACCCAACTCCTCGCCGAGGAAATTTAGAAACTCGGATTGGGAAAACGATGCGTTCGAGCCCTTTTCGGTATGCTTTTCGAGCTTCGATTGCTTTTGTAATACCGAAAACGCGGGCGGACGGTCGGGCTTGGTTATATCCTCGTCTTTTCCGTCGCAGGAAACGAGAGTAAGAACAAGCGCCGCGCAGATAAATAATAAAAACAGTTTTTTCATAGCGTATCCTTCTTTCGGAGGTTATTTCTCCTTTTATAAATACACGCTATACCCTCGGAATATGCCAAAAGGCGAAAAAACGGTTGCCAAAAGCGATATTTGGTGATAAAATAAGCTTAGAAAATAAAGGATTATGGCTTTGTATGGATAAAAAATGCTTTGTTGCGGTAAGCGGTGGCGTTGACAGCGCCGTCGCGCTCAATCTTCTTAAAAAGGAATATTCGGTCGAGGGCATAACTATGCGCCCCTTCGGGAGCGAGCTTGTTCCCAACGCGAAGGACGAGTCCGCCGACGCGAAAAGGCTTTGCGATTCGCTCGGGGTAAAGCATACCCTTTTAGACCTCTCGGACGAGTTTCGGAAAACCGTCATCGCCGACTTTATAAGGGCTTACCAAAACGGCGAGACACCTAACCCTTGCGTCGTTTGTAACCGTCATATAAAGTTCGGCGCGTTAGCCGATTACGCTTTCGAAAACGGAGCAAGCGCATACGCCACGGGTCATTACGTCCGCGTCAAGGAATCGGGCGGGAGAAGGATCATAACCCGAGCAAGCGACCCCGACAAGGACCAAAGCTACGTCCTTTGGAGCCTTACCTCCGAGCAGGTCTCGCGCTTTTATGCGCCTCTCGGTGAATATACGAAAAAAGAAGTCCGTGAGCTCGCCGAAAGCTTTGGACTCCACGTTGCGAACAAGAGCGACAGTCAGGATATATGCTTTATTCCCGACGGCGACTACCGAGCGTTTCTCGACCGAATTTCACCGAGCAACGACGTTTCGGGCGATTTTGTCTTAGGCGACGGAACCGTTCTCGGACGCCATAACGGTCAGAGATGCTATACGATCGGTCAGCGTAAGGGACTCGGAATCGCTTACAAAGAACCTCTTTACGTTATCGGACGCGATATCGCGAAAAACAATATAATTCTCGGAAGTAATAACGACCTCTTCACCGACCGATTTACCGTCCGCGAGGCGAATTTCTCGGCTTGCGACTTCCCCGAAGGCTCTTTTGATTGCGAGGTGCGTATACGCTACCGCGCCCCCTTCGTTAAATGCCGTATAACCCCCCTCGGCGAGGGTAGATTGCTCGTCGAAACGAGCGAAAATGTACGCGCCGTAACCCCCGGTCAGTCGGCGGTGTTCTATGACGGCGAGACCTTACTCGGCGGCGGAGTGATTGAGGGCTAAAAAATATTTTTAAAATTTTTTAATTTTTTTTATAGACGTTTTCACGCTTTCCGACATTATATATATGAAAGGGTCAAAAATCCGATCGATGTATAACAATAATGCAAGGAGGTTCCCAATGAAAAAACTTTTATTGATTTTACTTTCGCTTATTATGTGCATTTCGGTTTTTGCGTCTTGTGATACCGAAACGGACAACTCGAGCGACGCTTCGGCGGAAAGCAATTCCGAAAGCTCTGTTGAAGAAACCGAGAACAACTCCGACGAGTCGGAAAACGTTTCGGTCAACGAAGATTCTTCTATATCTGACGAAAGCGAGAATCCGTATATAAGTAACCTGCCGTACGATTACGTAATCCCCGAATTTGATAAATCAAAGGTTATTTATAATCCGAACAATACACATATAAGCGTTTATCTCCCTATGGATGCTGTTTTCCCGTACTTCGGCGTTCCGTTTGATAAGGATAAGCTGATAATCGTAGAGCGTATTCACGAAGGGTTGTTAGAGTACATCGAAAGCAACGAAATTCCCGACGATGCGTGGTTTCCCGTATGCATCACCTCCGATAACGTGCTTACCGCGAACGGTGAGTTTTATAAGTTTGACGGACTGCCCGAGCTTTTGGAGAGGATCGGTTTTGTAGAGGATGAAGAATTAAACAAAGCCGTTAAAAATCCCGAGCACGCGGCGATTGGATACGTAAATATGGATATGCTTTGGAAGATACGCCGTGACGGATATTACGGAGCAGTAAAATTCGTGTGGTATCCCGAAAAGTGCGAGCATTGTCCTTACGACGCTACACAAAACGATTGACAGTTAAAACACGTTCATAACCAAAAAGGCTTTCGGGGTTTCCGAAAGCCTTTTGCTTTATGCAATTATCAGAGATTTCTCAAATAGGGATTATTACGGCGCTCGTCGGAGAGGGTCGTCGGGGCGTCGTGACCGGGGAATATCTCGTAGTCGCCGGGGAGATTTTTCAACGAACGAAGCGAGCGCATAAGCGCGTTTTCGTCGCCGCCCAAGTCGGTACGTCCGATACTGTTTTTAAACAGCGTATCGCCGGTGAACATCATTCCGTCAAAAACGTAGCAAACGCTTCCCGCGGTATGACCGGGGGTAGGTATTACGTAAAAATCGAAGCCTGCGATAGAATATTCGCCCTCCTTCGAAAACGTATATTCGGCGGGCTCGAAGGGGCGGGGGTCGTAGGGTATGATCGCGCTGAACATATCGCGCTCGGTAAGCATATTCGCGTCGCGCTCGTGGATAGCGACGGGAATACTTATATTACGAAGGTCGCCGACGGCAAGGATATGGTCGAAATGACCGTGGGTAAGAAGAATAAGTCGGCAGACCGCGTCGGCGCGGTGGAGCGCATCCTGAATAACGGTAAGGTCGGCGCCGGGGTCGATAACGACGGCGTCGCGCGAGTCGGGGGATTTAATTATATAGCAATTCGTTCCGAGAGCACCTACGGGCACTCTTTTTACTATCATATCTTTCATTATTTTACCTCCTAAGGCATTTCGTCTTTTTCTTTCAACAAGATTATACACGACGTAGTCAAAATTGTAAATAGCGAAAAACGTCGCAAAGGTAATTTTTTTCTAAAAAACGGCGAAAACCCTTGACAAATCAATATTATAGTGATATTATGTCTCTCAACAACCGATAAAAGCACAGACAAGGACACGGGTCATTTTTGTTAAGCTTCCAGAGAGTTGCCGTTTGGTGCGAGGCAACAGCCGCATATTTGACTTATCACCTTCGAGCTGCACTCCCGAACTGTTAGTAGGGTTTGCCGGAGCTTCCGCCGTAACAAAGGGAAATGCGTTTTTTGCGCGGCAAATGAGTGGTATAGTGTAACTATTTTGATAGTTTCATCTCGTTGCAGATGAAGCTATTTTTTGTTTTTATCGGCGAAAATGCAGGTATATATCCGCAACCGATCAAATTCAAAAAATATTGTTTTTATCGGAAAACTTCTTTACACGAAAGGATTTTTCAAAATGGATCAGCAAACAAAGCTTATCGCAGGAAGACTTAAATGGGCGAGAGAAAACCTTGATATTCCCGTATCCGCTATGGCGGACGCCTGCGGAATCGGAGAGGCGGAATATTTACGTCTTGAACAGGGCGAAGAGGATTTTTCCTTCACCTTCCTATTTAAATGCGCCAAGCTTCTCGGTATGGATATTTCCGAGCTTGTTTCGGGCAGCGACCCCAAGCTTGACTTTTACAACCTCACCCGCGCGGGCGGCGGTATTACCATAAAGCGCGAAAAGGGATTTGACTACCGTCACGTAGCTCCGCTTCTTAAAAACCGTATGAGCGAGCCCTTTATAGTTACCGCAAAATACGAGGAAGAAGCCCAGAACAAGCCTATTCCCGTCGCGTCGCACAACGGTCAGGAGTTCAACCTTATACTTTCGGGTCAGCTTAAGGTTCAATTAGGTAAGCACACCTACGTTATGAACCCCGGCGATACGGTTTATTACGACAGCGCGCATCCCCACGGTATGATTGCCGTAGGCGGTTCCGACTGTACCTTCTTGGCTATCGTATTCAAGGCGGACAATACCCCCGCCGATATGCACGACCATATGACCGCGCACGAGCAGGTCAAGCCCCTCGTTCTCGAGCACGATTACAGCGATTGCATCTACAAGCAATTCGTCGACGAGACCTTCGACGAGCGCGGAAGACTTACCGATATCAAGCTTCATTGTAACGATAACTTCAACTTCGCTTACGACGTCGTAGACGCACTTGCGGCAAAAATCCCGAATAAGAAATGTATCCAATGGGTCGGAAACGACGGAACCGAAATGGAATTCACCTTCTCGGATATTTCCCGTCTTTCCTCGAAGGCGGCAAATTATTTCGCTTCGCTCGGTATCAAAAAGGGCGACAAGGTCATGCTTGTCCTCAAGCGCCATTGGCAGTTCTGGGTATGTATGATCGCGCTTCATAAGCTCGGTGCGGTTGCGGTTCCCGCTACCAACCAGCTCGTCGAGCACGACTTCGAATACCGCTTCAATGCGGGCGAAATCAACGCTATCGTTTGTACCTCCGACGGAAACACCGCTGAGGAAGCGGCAAGGGCTGCAGAAAAGGCACCCACCCTCAAGACCAAGATTATGGTAAGAGGCGCAAGAGAAGGCTGGGAGGATTTCGACGCCAACTTCATTAACTGCTCTTCTGTATTCGAGCGAGTTCAAAACTCGAAGGACGACCCCTCGGTTATGTTCTTCTCTTCGGGTACCACGGGCTATCCCAAGCTTGCTATGCACAGCTTTACCTACCCTCTCGGTCATATCGTTACCGCAAGACATTGGCACTACGTCGATCCCGACGGACTCCATTTCACTATCTCCGACACCGGTTGGGGTAAAGCGCTTTGGGGTAAGCTTTACGGTCAATGGCTCTGCGAAGCGGCTGTATTCGTATATGACTTCGACCGTTTCGATGCATCTAAGCTTCTTCCTATGTTCAAGAAGTACAATATAACCACCTTCTGCGCTCCCCCCACTATGTACCGCTTCTTTATCCGCGAGGATCTTTCGAAATACGATCTTTCCTCGCTCAAGCACGCTACTATCGCGGGCGAAGCGTTGAACCCCGAGGTCTACAAGCTCTTCTACAACGCCACCGGACTCAAGCTTATGGAGGCATTCGGTCAGACCGAAACGACCCTCGCTATCGGCAATCTCTACGGCAACGAGCCCAAGATAGGCTCGATGGGTAAGCCCAGCCCCGCATACAACGTTGATCTTGTTCGCGAGGACGGCACTCCCGCCGCGGTAGGCGAAGAGGGCGAGATTGTAATCCGTCTTAAGGAGGGCGAGGAAAGACCCTTCGGCTTGTTCCTCGGCTATTACAAGAATCAGGAAGCGACCGACGGCGTTTTGAAATCGGATATGTATCATACGGGCGACACCGCTTGGCGCGATGAGGACGGATATTTCTGGTATGTCGGACGTGTTGATGACGTTATCAAATCGAGCGGTTACCGTATCGGCCCGTTCGAGATCGAAAGCGTTATTATGGAGCTTCCCTACGTTCTCGAATGTGCTATCACCGGCGTTCCCGATGAAACGAGAGGTCAGATCGTAAAGGCGACTATCGTTCTTACCAAGGACAAGAAGCCAAGCGACGAGCTCGTTAAGGAAATTCAGGATTACGTCAAGACCCATACCGCGCCCTACAAGTATCCCCGCAAGGTCGAATTCGTAGAAAGTCTTCCCAAAACCATTTCGGGTAAGATAAGAAGAAAACAGATTCGCGAAACCGACAAACAATCCGCAAATAATTAATAAAAAAGCATTGACTTTAGTCGAGTATATGTTAAAATTATTACAGGCGCGCCGAGAACGCGCCTGTAATTCACTTGAAAGAGCTTTTGAATGGAAAAAATACCTCTGCTCGTTGTCGTGGGACCCACGGCAAGCGGTAAAAGTAAATACGCTATCGAGCAGGCAATAAAGCTCGGAGGCGAAATAATAAGCGGCGACTCTATGCAGATCTACCGAAAAATGGATATCGGCACAGCAAAGCCGTCGAAGGAAGAAATGGGCGGAATACCCCATCATCTTATCGATATCGCCGACATTGACGAGCCCTTCTCGGCGGCGAAATTCGTAAGCCTTGCCGAGCGTGCCATTGACGACATTGTGTCGCGCGGGAAATTGCCGATAATTGCGGGAGGAACGGGGCTTTATATCGATACCCTCGTTTCGGGAACCGAGCTTTCGGCGACAGAGGACGACAGCGAGCTGCGCGCACGTCTTTTCCGCGAGGCGGAGGAGATCGGCGCCGAGGAATTACATAAAAAGCTTCGCGATATCGACCCCGAATCCGCCGACGCTATCCACCCCAACAATATAAAAAGAGTTGTACGCGCCCTCGAAATTTATTACAAGACGGGCGAGACCAAATCCGAACTTGACCGAAAAAGCCGTATAAACGAAAGCAGATACGCTCCGAAAACCGTATATCTCGTCCCCGAGGTACGCGATAATATTTATACGCGTATCGACAAGCGCGTTGATATTATGTTCGAAATGGGGCTCGAGCGTGAGGTAAAAGACCTCGTCGAGTCGGGATTACGAGAGACTCCCACCGCTTCACAAGCGATAGGATATAAGGAGTTTTACCCCTATTTCGACGGAGAGATCGATATCGACGCCGTCAGGGAGGCTATCTGTCTTAACACGAGAAGATACGCCAAGCGGCAATTAACGTGGTTTAACCGCAAGCCCGCCGATGAAATCATCTATATTTAACCGAGCATAAGAGAAAGGAGGAAACGATATGAGCGAAAAGAAAATGCCCGTCGAGCAAAAAAACAAAAACGTTTCGGTTGCCGCGACCAAGGGGATTTCGCCCGCAAGGTCCAAAGTCGAGATGTTTTTGAAATTCACCAAGCGGTTTTTGGCTCAATTCGGAACAGCGATTTTGTCCGTTGCTATCGTGTCCTACGTCTTTCTCCAGCTTATGCTCAACGTCGGCGCTCTTATAGAAACCGAATCCGCCGCATACGCGAGCATTACCGACCGCACCGAGACCGAGGCGTTTTTATTCCGTAACGAGCATGTCGTCCCCGCGGGAGCGGAGGGCACCGATTGCTTCCTCGCCGAGGACGGAGAAAAGGTAAGAAAGGGCGAGGATATCGCCATAACCTATTCCGACCCCAACGACGTTAAGCTCCGCGAAAGAATAACCGAAATCGATGCAAGACTCGATATATTGAACCGAAGCAGTCTTTCTACGGGTGCCTCGACTACCAACGTCGCGTTACTCGACAGCAAGATCGACGAATTGGTGCTTTCCATAATCCGTCAATCCGACCTTAACAACTTTGACAAGGTTAGCCGCGAAAAGGAAGAGCTTTTAATTCTTATGAACCGCCGTCAGGCGCTTATAAACTCGGAAAGCTATACCGCAGAGATCGCACGTCTTTCCAACGAACGAGAATCGCTCTCCAACGCGTTATCAGGCGCAAGCTTCGTTACTCAATCCCCCGAAAGCGGATATTTTTATTCGACGGTAGACGGATATGAAAACGATTTTACGGTAGAGCGTCTTAACGGCCTCTCGAGCGAGGAGTTCGAAATTTTATCCTCCGCGACCCCCGACGAATCGCTTATAAATTCTTCCTCGGGAAAAATAGTCATCGGCTCGACCTGGTATATCGCTCTCGCGCTTGACAAGCGCACGGCGGAAACCTATCGCGAGGGAAGAAATTATCCGATAACCTTCCAATATTCGAACAACACCGAATTGGATATGAAGCTTGAGCGAAAGCTCGCGCGAAGCGACAAGGATATGACCGTTCTTATATTCAGCTCGAAGCAAATGCCCGCGGGATTTGATTATTCCCGTTGCCAAACTGTCGAGCTTGCCCATTCGACCTACGAGGGAATACGAATCCACAATGATTCGCTCCGTATGGTTGACGGAAAGACCGGCGTATACGTCGTCGTAGGCTCGAAGATCGTCTTTAAGGAAGCCGAAATTCTTTATAATTACGGAAGCTATTCTATATGTGCGCTTCCCAAAAACCCCGCATATCCTAACCGCAAGGACCTTACCTACACATCGCCCGACAAGCTTTCGCTTCACGACGCGGTTGTGACCGAGGGCGAAAATATATACGACGGAATGCGTCTTAACTGATACGAGGCTTTGATGAATACCGAAAAGCAGGTTGCCGAAAATATCGAAAGAATAAAAAACGAGCTACACGGACGTGCGCGTCTTCTTGCCGCGACCAAGACGGTTCCGCCCGAAATGATAAATTTTGCGCTTTCATGCGGGATAGGTCTTATCGGCGAAAACCGTGTTAACGAGCTTTTGGAGAAATACGAATTTATCGACCGAAGCAAGACCGAGCTTCATTTTATCGGCGCGCTCCAGACCAACAAGGTCAAGTATATAATCGACAAGGTCGATATGATACAGTCGGTCGACAGAGAATCGCTCGCGCTCGAAATCGAGCGTCAGGCGGCAAAGCACGGAATCGTTATGCCGATACTCGCCGAGGTAAATATCGGAAACGAGGAAACGAAATCGGGAGTCAGCCCCGAAAAAGCAGGCGAATTTTGTCGCTTTTTAAGCTCTTTACCCCATTTAAGCCTACGCGGATTGATGGCAATTCCCCCAAAATGCGTAAACGGCGGCAATAACAGCGAATATTTTTGCGAAATGAAGAAAATATTTATTGACATATCGCGTAAAAATGTAGATAATAGTATTATGGATATTTTATCGCTCGGTATGAGCGATGATTATCTTACCGCAGTCGAATGCGGTTCGACGCTCGTTCGCGTCGGAAGCTCTATTTTCGGAAAAAGAAA
>JAZRLT010000230.1:0-4241 GCA_045646995.1 Eubacteriales bacterium
TCACCGTAGAAGGAAGGAATGGGATTACCATCGCACTTATACGTATGTATAAAGTGTCCGAGACCGTTTATGGGGTTATAGCTATAAAAATATCTCTGGCAAGCGGAGGGGTCGCCATTATTGCTCTTGAGAATAGAAAGCTTATAGTGGAAAGCTTCGGCAGGAGAATAGTAAAGAATACCCGAAATTCTGGGAGTGAAATTAGGAGCGTCGGGCTCAAATTCACGAGTATGAAGCGACTTTTCAAAGGAAAATCCGTCTTCGCCGTGTTCTTTGATGTAATCGTAAACGGTATTAGTCTGGTCACCGTTAGTGATAATATCCATATCGCCGATTCTGAGATAGGGGTTATAGATAATAAGCGAGGGATCGGAAAGCTTAGATTCATCGAACGCCTTAGTTCTCATACCGCCATCGAATTTTTCGAAGATGCGGTTACGAGAATTAACGCTTCTACCCATTATAAAGTAGGCAATCATAGCATTTTTGCCGTCGGCAGACTTACCGATTATTATACCTCTACCGGGATAGGAATTTTCACTTAAAAGCTTTTTGATATCATAAAGCGCCATTTTCTTATTCTCCTTTAATATACACTTTGTCATTCTCAACGGTTATCTTACCGTCGCAGAACAGTCGAACAGCCTCGGGAAGTATCTTCCACTCGGCTTGCTCCATAATTCGTTTTTGAAGAGTTTCGGGGGTATCGTCATCCTTAACCTCGACGGCCTTTTGAAGAACGATAGGACCCGCGTCACATTCAGGGGTAACGATATGTACGGTAGCACCTGAAACCTTAACTCCCTTTTCGAGGGCGGCCTCGTGAACGTAAAGACCGTAATATCCTTTACCGCAAAAGGAAGGTATTAACGCCGGATGGACGTTCAGAATTTTATTCGGGAAAGCATTATAGACCTGTTCATCAATAATGGTAAGAAAGCCCGCCAACACAACGAGGTCAATTCCCTTTTCGGTCATTTCGTCAACGAGTGCTTTGGAATAATCAGCAATACTTTCATAATCCTTACGCGCGAGGACCTTGGATTCTATTCCGTTATTTGCCGCACGCTCGAGCGCATAAACACCGTCTTTCGAAGCAATAACAAGCGAGATTTTACCGTTGCCAAGCTCGCCGCGCTTTTCGGCATCTATAAGAGCTTGGAGGTTGGTTCCGCCGCCAGACACCAAAACGGCAATTTTCGTTTGAGAAACAGACATTTCGACTTCCCTTTCATAAAACAACAATAGCATAGGCGAAAAAATTCGCCTATGTCATTGTTAAATCGTTATTAGCAAATAGTTATCTTATCCTCAGACGCAACGATTTCACCGATTACGTAAGCATCGATGCCGTTTGCTTTGAGGATTTCAATGGATTTTTCTGCGTCTTCGGCAGAAACGGTAATACTCATACCGACACCCATATTGAAGGTATTGAACATATCGCGTTCGCTGATATTGCCGGTTTTAGCAATAAGATCAAAAATAGGAAGAACCTTTACGGAGGCTCTTTCGATTTTTGCGCCCAAGCCATCAGGAATGCTTCTCGGAATGTTTTCATAGAAGCCGCCACCGGTGATATGAGAAATACCGTGAACTTCAACCTTAGAAATAAGGTCGAGAACAGGCTTTACATAAATCTTGGTGGGAACCAACAAGGTTTCGGCAATAGTAGCACCGCCGAGATCTTCGCAGGGCTTATAGAGTTCAGGATTATTATTATCAATATCGAAAACCTTACGGCAAAGCGAAAATCCGTTAGAATGGATACCGGTAGAGGGGAGAGCGATAATAACGTCGCCGACCGCGGTCTTATTATTATCGATAACCTTTTTCTTATCAACTACACCAACGGTAAAGCCCGCAAGATCATATTCATCAAGAGGCATCATACCGGGATGCTCAGCGGTTTCACCGCCGATAAGAGCGGCGCCGGACTGAACACAGCCTTCAGCAACACCTGCAACAAGCTGAGCAATCTTTTCGGGATAGTTTTTACCGCACGCGATATAGTCAAGGAAGAAGAGGGGCTTAGCGCCGACACAAATAACGTCGTTAACGCACATAGCTACGCAGTCGATACCGATAGTATCGTGTTTATCCATAAGGATAGCGAGCTTAAGCTTGGTGCCGACACCGTCGGTACCTGAAACGAGAACGGGTTCTTCCATACCCGCGATATTCAAGCCGAAGCAACCGCCGAAGCCTCCGACATCGTCGAGACAGCCTTCGTTACGGGTACGGGCAATATGGGATTTCATAAGTTCTACGGCTTTATAGCCTGCAGTTATATCTACACCTGCTGCGGCGTAGCTTTCGGATCTGGACTGATTATGCATTATAATTATTCCTTTCCGCTCCAGCAATAGGTGCAGAGCTTGCATTCATCGATGCCGATTGCTTTTATAATACCTTCGAGGGACTGGAATTCGAGAGACGCAAATCCGAGCTTATCGCAAATCGCCTTACGGAAGTTCTTTCCGCGCTCGGTAGAAGAATCGGTATATTCGGAAATATAGTTAAATCCTTCTTCTCCCTCAAGCTCCATAATAATACGTCTTCCAAGAAGCTCCATATCATTTTTATTACGCGAGAAATTAAGGAATTTACAGCCGTACATAATAGGCGGACAAGCCGAGCGCATATGAACAGCCTTTGCTCCGTTGTTATAAAGAAAATCAACGGTTTCCTTAAGCTGTGTACCTCTTACAATAGAGTCATCAACGAAAAGAAGGCTCTTATCCTTTATCAACTCGTGAATAGGTACTTGTTTCATCTTAGCCACCTTGCAACGTTCAGCCTGCTTAGAGGACATAAAGCTACGGGGCCAAGTAGGAGTATATTTAATAAACGGACGCGCAAACGGAACTCTCGAGAAATTAGCATAGCCTATCGCATGGGGAGTACCCGAATCGGGAACGCCTCCTACAAAATCTATACCCTCGCAATTACCGACCGCCGCATCATGCTCAGCCATTATCTCACCGTTGCGGTAACGCATCACCTCAACGTTTACCCCCTCGTATGTCGAGGTAGAATAGCCGTAATATGACCACAAGAACGCACAGATACGCATTTCCTTGCCGGGAGGAGAAAGTTGAGTTATGCCTTCAGCAGTAATCTCTACGATTTCACCGGGGCCTAATTCCATTTCATCCTCATAGCCGAGCTTATTATAGGCGAAGGATTCAAACGCGACACTACACCCGTCGTCGTTCTTACCGATAAGCACAGGAATTCGTCCAAGCTTATCGCGAGCAGCTATAATCGTTCCGTTATCACGGAGAATCAATATCGAAGCAGTACCAACAATGGAGTCCTGCGCGAATTTTATACCTTCAACAAAATCCGACTTACGGTTTATTAATGCCGCTATAAGCTCAGTATTATTTACCGAGCCTCCGGTCATAGCATCAAAGTGGTCGCAACCGTCAGAAAGGCACTGTTCAATAAGTTCGTCAGCATTATTGACAATACCGACAAAGCAAATTGCATAAGAGCCAAGGTGCGAACGGATGAGTAACGGTTGGGGTTCGGCGCTACTTATACAACCGATAGCCGCATTACCCTGCATATCCTCTAAAACGTGGTCAAACTTGGTTCTGAAGGGAGTATTTTCAATATTATGAATCACGCGTTGAAGCCCGATCTCATTATCGTAAGCCGCCATGCCACCGCGTCGAGTACCGAGGTGGGAATGGTAGTCAGTTCCGAAGAAGACGTCGGCGATACAATCGTGCCTTGATACCGCGCCAAAAAATCCGCCCATTGAATATTCCTTACTTTCTTTAGGGTTTAATAGTTAATTACGCGAAGAAGAGTTCGGAAAGAGTCATAGGATCGATATATTTACCATCCTTATAAACTCGCATATTACCGGAAGCGATTTCGTCGATAAGCATTACCTTACCGTCAGCATCGTAACCAAACTCGAACTTAATATCATAAAGAACGAGTCCCTTTTCGAGAAGGTCGTCAGCAACAATCTTGGTAATCTTCTGGGTCATATCCTTGATATCGTCATACTGCTCAGCAGTCATAACACCGAGATCAACGAGTCCGTCCTTAGTAACGAGGGGGTCACCCTTTTCGTCGTTCTTGAAGGTGGTTTCCACATATGCAGGAAGATCGGCACCCTCTTCGATATAGTCACTGTAACGACGGAAGAAGCTTCATACAGCCTTATGACGGCAGATAACTTCAAGGCCCTTACCGAATACCTTACCGGGGAGAACTTCCAT
>JAZRLT010000231.1:0-7122 GCA_045646995.1 Eubacteriales bacterium
CCTATATTTTTATTTGAGGAGGATTCATATACAATCTTTTCACTCCCCTCTTGCAATTCTCTTTTAAATAGTATATAATACCCCTGCCGACAGTTCGTTTGTGCCCTCCTGTCGTTAAACAAAACCAGGACTGCTATATTACACGTGGTAATATACGTTTATAGTGGCTCTGCGTTTTGCAGAGCCTTTTTTATCGGAGATTTTATGAGCAAAGAAAAAAGCAAGCTCGCCGTTTGGATAAAGCGCGAGCGGAAGAAGACCTCGATCTTACTTAAAAGCATACCCGCGACGGTCGTAACGTTATTCGTAGTTAGCGTTATTTGTATGAACCTTCTCGCGAACAAAACCCTCGTCCAAACCGAATATCTCGCGCTCGACGGCGGTATTCTTATTTCGTGGTTATCCTTTATGTGTATGGATATCATCACAAAGCATTTCGGGCCGTCGGCGTCGAACAAGATATCGATTCTCGCGTCGGGAATAAACCTTTTGACCTGCTTTATCTTTCTTATCGCAAGTCTTATCCCCTCGGACGCCGCGGATTATACGGCTTTCGACGGCATTTTCGGCGGAACTTGGTTTATTCTTTTGGGAAGCACTATCGCATTTCTCACCTCGGCGGTTATCAACAACACGCTTAATTGGGCTATCGGAAAATTGTTCAAAAGCAATCCCGACGGCAAGCTCGCCTTCGCGGTTCGGTCGTATATATCCACCTTTATCGGGCAATTTCTCGACAACTTTATCTTTTCGCTTATCGTTTTCGTGTTCTTCGCGCCGATTTTTTGGGACGGATTTTGCTGGACTCCCCTTCAATGCGCGATGTGTGCCCTTACGGGCGCGGTCGCGGAATTGATTATGGAGATCATTTTCTCGCCGATAGGATACCGAGTTACGAAAAAATGGAGCGAAGAATCTATCGGAAAAGAATATTTTGATTATATGAAGGAAGCGGAATAATGAAAATATTAATCACGGGCACTACCCAAGGAATCGGAAAGGCTATCGCCGAAAAATTTTTGGCTGAAGGTCACACCGTTATCGGAATAGACCGACAGACAGCGAGTATTATAAATGACGCATACAGCCACATCACTGCGGACGTACGCGATATCGAAAATATTCCCGAAATAACCGACGTAGGGATTCTTATAAACAACGCGGGCACGCAAAACGAGGATGATATCGACATCAACCTCAAGGCGCTCATTAAAATCACCGAAAAATACGGCGTTCAACCGAATATAAAATCGATTCTCAACATCGGCTCGGCAAGCGCCCATACGGGCGCGGAGTTCCCCGAATACTGCGCGAGCAAGGCGGGCATTCTCGCCTATACGAAAAACGTCGCTTTACGTATATCGCAATACGGCGCGACCTGCAACAGTCTTGACCCCGGCGGAGTTTTGACTCCTCTTAACGAATGCGTTATGAACGACGAAAGTCTCTGGGCGGAGATTATGGACGAAACTCCTCTTAAAAAGTGGGCAACGCCCGAGGAGATCGCCGAATGGGCGTACTTCCTCACCGTGGTCAACACCTTCTGCACGGGACAAAATATCCTCGTTGACGGCGGCGAATCGATAAACTATAACTTCGTTTGGAAGAAGGATTGAGTACCACTATGAACAAAACCACTCAAAAGCTGAATAAACGAGGATTTCTCGCAATCGCGTTCGGATTGATTTTTGTTATTTTCACAACGTTATGGATTTTCAACTCCGTAGATTATGCCTCTAGCATTGACGATATGATTTCCAAGGAATATACGTTTGAAAGTTATAAATACGTAAAACGTTTTGGTGGGGGTGGGTCTCAATATTACAAAATATACGTCCGAGAGGAGTCACAGCCGCTTGCGCTCGTGCCTAAGAACCTTACGGAAGACGGCAGAGAGATTGTCGAGGCTTTGACAAGTGGAGACGTTATCTCTTGTCGGGTTATCGAGACAACAAGGGACGGACATACGTACGAAATAACCGAAATGAGCCACAACGGCAAATGCGTTGTCTTGCTTGACGAATATATCGAAAATTGCTATAAAAACCAATTTGTCGGATATTGCTTGTTCGGCGGAGTCGGACTGTTTTTTATCACATTGGGAGTTATTGTGCTTTTTAATATCGATAAACGAGTAAAGATTTTGCGAAGACTTTTGAATACGTAAAACAAAAAGAGCCCGAAGGCTCTTTTTTAGTATTTGTAGGGACCGGCGTCCTCGACGGTCCGTTGCGTTACAATTTGTATTGCATATCAATTTGAAAAATGCAACGTAGCAATTCGTAATGTTTTCGATTTTATTTGTTACATATAACAACCTGTTATCCACGCGGACAGTCGAGGACGCCGGTCCCTACATTTTCAAAATCATACGTTACAATTAAAGCCAACCTGTCATCCTGAGCGGAGGCGGGTTACCGCCGCAGTCGAACTTTTGGGACTTTAGTCACAAAAGCGCGAGCCGTTAGGCGACGCGGGATCTCGATTAGTAGGACGGTTACAATTTGATTTTCTTTTAACTTCTACAGACTTAAAGGAGATCCCGATTCGGTCTACGACCAAATCGCTTTTTTCTTATAACCCCGAAAAAAGTTCGACTTCGGAAAATGGCAATAAAACCATTTTCCTCCGCTCAGGATGACATCGTTTTTTGTTTTTCTATGAAGCTTTGTATGTCCCTACAATAAAAACTCGACACTTCGGTATAAAATAACGTTGTGCGGAGCACAACATATCACATTTTGCGAGAGCAAAATATATCACACCGAAGGTATATCACATCGCGCAAGCGATATATCACGTGCCGCAGGCACATCATCGGACGCCGGTCCCTACAATGTGTTTGTTTTTACGCTATCAAAAAATGCGTCCTGTCCCTACGATACGAGATAAGATTGGTCGTCGGTTTTGAGTGCATATTGTTAAGAAATACACACCTACGCTATTATAATCAAACTCTTGGTGTCGCGGTGTTTTTCGCTTTTGTAATTCTTTTATTTTATTGCGTTTTTTATTATATCGTACTGGCGGTTAAGCATATCGAAATCGACCAACCCCTCGGAATCGAACGCCGTGGATTCGACGGTGAAGGTTCCGTCGTAGCCTTTTTCATTCAAAAAACCAAAAAGCCGAGTAAAATCGACGTGTCCGCTTCCGATAGGAAGAGTCCTTAATTTGCTCCATTCCATATATCCGCCGTCGTAGTCGTTAAGGTGGAAATGGCGTATATGACCGCCGTCGATCAATTTTTCATACTTATCGTACAAAAGCTCGGTTTGGGAATGGAACTGCGCCATTTTCGTATCGAAAATAAAATGAGCGTCGGGATATTTTTCTATAATCTCACCAAAGCGCGAAAACGGATCTTTACAATTACAAACGACGTTTTCCACCAAAAGGTCGATACCGTATTTTTCGGATATTTCCCTTAAACGCGGATACGCTTTCATATTATTTTCAAAGGTTTGGTCGGAAGGAAGACCGCCCCAAAGATGCAGCACCGCCTTCTTTGCGCCCACTTCACGCGCGATACCGCAATCCGTCTCAAAGCGTTCGATCGCGGCTTCGGTTTCCTCGCCGAGGCTTATCATCTCGCCTATTCTTTTTTCACAATGAATAACGGGGATATTCAATCCGAGCGAGCCGATAAAATTCAAAAAATCGGGCAATTCGGGATACCAAGTGCTATACACCATAAGCTCGTATCCGTCGAAGGAAAGCTCGTTTTTATATTCCTTCAAAAGTCTATAATCCCTACCGTTAGGACGACCCAAAAGCGCGCCCGTCGAGCATAAGATTTTAGCCATTATTTCTCTCCTTATCGAGATAGGATTGTAAAATTATCTGAGCGGAGAGCGCGTCGATGACCTCGCGGCGCTTTTTGCCGTTGAACTCGGTTATGTTAAGATAAGTATACGCCTGAACGGTGGAAAGTCGTTCGTCCATAAAGACGACCTCGAGCCCCGTTTCCTTCGATATCATTTCGGCGAAAGCCTTACTTTTATCGGCGCGGAAGGAGAGCGAGCCGTCCATATTAACGGGCAAACCGAGAACGATTTTAGCGCCGTTCAATTCGCGTATCTTCTCGGCAGTCTTTTTGCAAGCGTCACGCATACCCGTAACGTTTACCGTACACACCGCCGAGGCGAGAAACTCGGTTTCGTCGCTGACTGCTACGCCAACGCGTGCGTCGCCGTAATCTATACCTATAATTCTCATTTATCCACATCCTTAATAATCGTTTCAGTTATGATAAATTATTTTACAAATTTTGTCAAGCGATATAACGAATAATAGATTTCCGTTCGGTAATAATACTATCGAACGAAAGATAATTCGTTCGGACAGGAGCATCGATGAAATGGGAAAACGTAAAAACTTCAGGTTTCCCCAAGGCATTAACGAAACGGATAGATTTTATTATCCTCGCCGCTCGAAGTCTAACGGAAGCTCGCCGACAAACTACGTGACAGATATATTCGGTCTCAACGATATGGAATCACGCGCAGACGTGCTCGGAAGCTACACCGGTACACCGACGGATGGTAACGATTTAATACCTATCCAAGACGCGGACGATTTGTAACGGCTATAATTTTTGGTAAGAACGAAAAATCTTAAATTAATTAAAGGTTTTCTATCGCGTTTTTCTGGTAAAAACGAAAAGCCTTAAATAATTTTATGGGTTTTCTATCGCGTTTTTCAAGGACTTGCGTGCCTCTGTACGACGGTCTTTTCAAAAACACGAATTGCCAACCGGCTTATGAGTTATCGATAAAAAAATAACTCACAATCGTTCGTAAAAGATGCTTTTACGCTACCGTAAATAATTCATTTACGGGACGGAGGGTTAATTCCTTCCAAGAAGTGATTGCTTTTTCTATCCTTACGGATTTAAGAAAAAGCGGACTTTTCACCAAGCAGTCCGAAGAATGAAACCACCGAGGTATACACCGCGGCAGTTTCTTCCTCCTTCTGCCGCGGTAAAAGGTATTCACTTGTTATGAAGATATCCGGAATAAGTTTATCTTGTTTCGGATATTTTCTTTTTTTCTTAATCATTGTCCGTTTTATGGGACACCTAACCCGTTATAATAGCCTCGTAAGATAAATCAAGGAGGCAATAAAAATGAAAAATTTTGTAGCAATCGCAAAGAAAACCGTATACGATAAGGACGGATTCCTTCAGGGCTTCCTAAAGGGCGCCGCAGGGTGTGCAATTATGATCATCGTCGTCAACGCCGTATTATCGTTTAATTAACACACAAAACAAAAACCCGACGATGTCGTCGGGTTTTGTCGTCGTTTTTTATCTTATTCTATCGAAGCGATATACAATTTATTACCGTCAACGCGGAATTTAACCTCAAAATCGCCGTATTCCATACCGTAAACACGGGTCGCATCGTTATGATATTGCGGGCGCGGGTCGCGGGAAAGGAGCGAAACGAGCGATTCCCCCTTTTCGGGCGGAAGCTTACCGAGGGCTCCGTTTTCATCGACAACATCAAGCGTTTTTCCGCCGTCGGGGGCGAATCCGCCCTTCGCGTCTGGGATACGATCGGCGTAAGGAAGGTAGGGCTTGATATCATAAATCGGAGTACCGTTCATCAAATCGGCGCCCGAAACGATTATAACGTCGCCGAGACCGGCGCGGGATTCTATTCCGACGATCTTAACGCAGGAGAGCGCGAGAGAATTAGGACGGTAGGGCGATCGGGTCGCAAAAACGCCAAGTCGCTCGTTTCCGCCAAGTCTCGGAGGTCTTACGGTCGGGCTCCAGCCGTCGCGGCGAGCCTCGGAAAAGCCCCAAATAAGCCAGATATGCGAAAAATCCTCAAGACCGCGAAGTGCGTCCGAAACGCGGTATTCGGGCTCGAATACAATCTCCGACAAAAGCTCGTTCGCGAGACCGCTCTGGCGCGGAACGCCGAACTTCGTCTTTAAATCGTTATTTATATATGCAATCGGTTTTATAACATATTCGTTCATACGCTCACCTCTTTGATTATAATAACATACTTTTTATAAAAATAAAAGACAAACGGTGGAAAAACAAAGTTTTTTATGATATAATCCCGATATAAACCCTTCGGAGGATAGAAAAATGTTCGAAAAAGTTAGAGAAAATCTCGTTTCGCTCGGTTACACGGTAAGCGTTTTTGAAAGCAAGACCGATGCTTCAAGCTATCTCGACTCAGCTATCGACGGCAAAAAGGTCGGATTCGGCGGTTCGGTAACCGTCGCGGAAATGGGGCTTTACGACCTTCTCGGCAAGCACAATACCGTAACCTCCCACGCGCGCATCCCCGAGGGCAAGACCGATTCGGATATGCGTATGGCGTCCAGAGGTGCGGATATTTATATTTCCTCGGTAAACGGATTGTCCGAGGACGGCGAAATCATCAACATCGATGCCACCGGCAACCGCGTCGCTTCGATATTTTACGGACACGAAAAGGTTTATCTTATTATCGGCAAAACAAGCTCGCTGACGATTATGACAGCGCGTTATGGCGCGCTCGAAATATCGCTTCTCCGAAGAACGCTAAGCGTCTCGGAGTTAAAACTCCCTGCGCCGAGAAGGCGGATAAGTGCTACAACTGCAAGAGCCCGCAACGCATCTGCCGCGGACTTACGGTTTTATGGCAAAAGCCGATGAAAAGCGATATCGAAATCCTCTTGATCAACGAAGATTTAGGATATTAAATCGCTTACGCTCTCGATTGAAAACAGAGTCTTATGGCTCTGTTTTTTCTTTATTAGCCCTATTGACTCCTATGCATATACTGAAATAGGAGGTCTTTATGGATAATCTTGTCATATTGGCGTTAATTGCGACGATCGGAACATGGCTTTTGACGGCACTCGGTGCGGCGACAGTCGTATTCTTCACGGCGCCTAAATATAAAACTCTGAATCTTTTACTCGGATTTGCGGCGGGCGTTATGATCGCCGCGAGCTTTTGGTCTTTGCTTCAACCCGCGATCGAACGCGCCGAAGCAACTTCTTCTCTTCCGGCTTATCTCGTGGCAACGCTCGGATTTCTCTTCGGTGCTCTTTTTATGTGGCTTTCCGATAAAGCTGTAAGCTTTGCCCGCCGAAGGGTAAATATATCGAATG
>JAZRLT010000232.1:0-1677 GCA_045646995.1 Eubacteriales bacterium
ACCGACCACGGCGTTATGTACGGCGCGGTAGAATTCTTCAAGGCTTGCGTTAACAAAGGAATCAAGCCCATAATCGGATGCGAGGTATACGTCGCTCCGAGGTCGATGGAGCAAAAGGACAGGCTCCTCGATTCGGACTATTCGCATTTGGTATTGCTCGTCAAAAACGAAACAGGATATCGCAATCTTTTAAATATAGTTTCAAAAGCCTTTACCGTCGGCTTTTACCAAAAGCCGAGAACCGATATTGAAACTCTCGAAAAGCATTCGGAGGGCTTGATCGCACTTTCGGGATGTATTTCGGGCAGTATACCCAAAGCAATCCTTGCGGGAGATATGTCGCTCGCAAGAGAGCGAATCATAGTTTTATCCCGTATATTCGGAAAGAATAATTTTTATCTCGAGCTTCAGCGCCACGGAATTGACGGTCAGGAAGAGGTCAACCGCACGCTCGTAAGGTTTTCGCAAGAGCTGGGCGTACCGCTCGTCGCCACCAACGACGTCCATTACGTCACCCGATCGGATTCTCAGGTTCAAAAGCTATTGACCGCAATCGCGACGGGCAACACCATCGACGACGAAAACGGATTTTCAATGCAGGGCAGCGAGCATTATATCAAATCCACCGACGAAATGAAGGCGTTATTTTACGACCTTCCCCAAGCGATTTCCAATACCGAAAAAATCGCGTCGGAATGTAATTTCACCTTCGATTTCGACACAATGCACCTCCCCGCGTTCCGTGCACCCGCGCCCTACACGTCCGAGTCCTACCTAAAGAAGCTTTGTAACGAGGGTCTCGACGCGCTCAACGCAAAGGGCATTACGGGCGACGCGCTTATTCCCTACCGCGAGCGTATCGATTACGAGCTTTCGGTAATTCACGATATGGGCTTCGACGATTATATGCTCATCGTATGGGATTTCGTTAATTTCGCAAAAAACAGAGGGATACCCGTCGGTCCGGGACGAGGAAGCGCGGTCGGAAGCCTTTGCGCCTATCTTCTCGGCATTACCCAGGTAGATCCTCTTGAATACGGGCTTCTTTTCGAGCGTTTTCTTAACCCCGAGCGAGTAAGCATGCCCGATATAGATATAGACTTCTGTGACGAGCGCAGAGGCGAGGTAATCGAATACGTAACCTCGAAATACGGCCGCGCTCACGTAGCTCAGATAATAACCTTCGGTACGCTCGCCTGCCGCCAAGCGGTACGCGACGCGGGAAGAGCCTTGGGAATGAGCTATTCATCGGTCGACGAGATAGCCAAGCTTATCCCCCGATACAACGGAGTTACGCTCGAATCGGCTTTACGCGAGAATCCCGAGCTAAAAAAACGTTACGACAGCGACGTCACGGCAAAAAGGCTTATCGATTACGCCTCGAAGCTCGAGGGACGTCCCCGAAACTCGTCTACTCACGCAACGGGCGTTGTAATCACCGACGAGCCCTTGACGAATTATCTTCCCCTTTCGGTCAACGACAGCACGACGGTGACCCAATTCACAATGAACACCGTTGCCGATTTGGGACTTCTTAAAATCGACTTTCTCGGGCTTCGATTCCTTTCGATAATTCACGGTGCCGAGAAGCATATCAAAAGAAAAAATCCCGAGTTTTCGGTCAATTCGCTTTCCTTCGACGACGAAGCGACCTATAAAATGCTTTCCGACGGACAC
>JAZRLT010000233.1:0-7660 GCA_045646995.1 Eubacteriales bacterium
GGAATGTCGGAAATACCGGGCTTTGCGTTTGTGTCGGGGACGAGCGATTCGGGTTCTTCTTCATCAACGGTGAGCGATTTCATCCAATCGTTAATAATGGGAGAAATTATGTTGTAGCCCGACGAGTTGGGGTGGATAAAGTCGGGAAGATATATCGGAGTGTGGGTATAAAGCTTTTTGGTGTTTAACTCCTCGTCGTTGTACATATCGAGATAGGGGATCTCCCATTTTTCGCAGATCTTCTTTGCCAACTCGAAATATTCGCTCATATCCGAAAGTCTTCCGTATTTCGTCGCGGAAGGAAGCGAAAAGTTGATTATATATCCGAATTGTGCGTCCTTGAAGTTCTCTTTTGCGTATTTGAACGTCGCTTCGAGTCCGCCGCCGAAGGTGTCTTGGTCGAACGGTCCGTCAAATCCCTCGGTCATAACGCCTACCGCCGCAGAATCCCAAGCGTCGTTTACGCCGCCGTGAAGAATAACGTAGTCGTATTTTACGCCATTCTGGCTTGTAAGCTGTGCAAGGATGGTGTTTGCGCCGCGGCAGTTAGAGATAGAAGCGCCCGACTTGCCCTTGTTAAGACCCGTCATTTTGTTTTCCTTCATAATTCTGCCTGCCCAGCCGACGGTTTGGCTGTATTCGGGGCTGTTCCATTCGTTCGAAGCCTCGCAAATCGAGTCGCCCACGAAAAGGACCGACTTGCCGTAAAGCGGATTTTCCTCGACTGTTGTCGTTTCGACGGCATTCGCAAAAACCGATAGAAGGGAAGACACAGTCATAATAATTAGTATTGCCGAAAGAATACGTTTCATAATTGATGTCCTTTCTTTGAGGGTTGTATAAGCATAAGGGTTAGAATTAAAAAACATCACGGATGGACCATAGTATGAAAACAAACAAAAATGCCGTGCTCGCCGCGATTGCTCCGAAAATCATATCCCAAGTAAAGCGTTCTTTTCCGCAATATTCGGTTTTATATTCGTATTTTGGGGAAAAGGAATAACGAATTATATCGCTGACGGAGTTTTTGCAAATCTTGATTACAGATTTCTTTGATGCACGTTTTAGAATTTTTAAAATTCGCTTTTCGATTTTTGCGAGAATTTTATCCTCTTTGTAAGCGGAATGAGCAGGCTCGATTCCGATGTGAGCTCTCGTGACCTTTTCTACGACGAATGCATATTCTCGGCAGTCGTCTTTCTTAACGAGACTTTTCTCTACTGGCATCACAGAGAGCAAAATACAATGAAAACGATTTGGTTGGTAATTATATCCCTTATTGACTTCTCGTTCTCTGTCTAATGCTCTTTCGATAGGAGCAAATAATGCGGCGCCGGCGTTTGCGGTTCCGGATATCTTTTCTTCGACGTCTTTTTCGAAGTACCTTCTTGATATGGAAATTTTAATACCGTGAGTTACAAATTGTTCTTCGTATTTGTTTTTGAGCTCCGATACTTTGTCTGTTAACTCTTTCATATCGCACCTCCTTTTAATCATTGTACCGCAAAAAGGATTTTTTGTCAAATTAAGTGTTGGCTTCATAGCCGTAGGCGACTTCATTTTTCGTGCGCCGACAGGCGCGCTTCATTGAAAAAAGCACTTGCTTTCGCAAGTGCTTTTTTCTGGCAGGGATGGCAGGAATTGAACCTGCGAGGTGCCAGAGTCAAAGTCTGGTGCCTTAACCGCTTGGCTACATCCCTATATAACGCGAAATTATCGCGCAACGACGATTATAACCCGAAAAACGGAATTTGTCAACCGATTTTTTTGATAAAGCGAAATTATTATTCAAATCCGTTTCGGCTTATGGAAATAATGCGCAAAAACGGTTGCTTTTTATAAAAGATAGTTGTATAATATGAATGGATTTGATCCCGATGTTGCTAGGAGGGAATTTATGAAAAAAAGAATATTATCGTTTGTTTTAGTGCTCGCGGTGCTGGCTTCGCTGATGTCGTTCTCGGCCTCGGTTTCTGCGGCTTCGCCCCTTCCATATTCGCAAGAAATGTACGATTATATAGTCGAAAATCTTTCGAACGATGTTCTGGAGATCGACGTTTCGGATTATGACCTGACCGAGGAGCAAGCCTCTGTTCTCGCTCAGGATCTTCATGATAGAGAACCGCAGTTCTTCTATCTTCAAAGTGGTTTTTCCTATTCGTATTGGGGCGGTTACGTATATTCTCTTTATTTCGGCTACGATATCACCGATAAGGCGGAGCGCGAGGCGGCTATAAAGTTTGTAAACGATGAGCTTGACGCTATTGTTGAAACGCTTCCTACGGGCTTGGACGATCTTGAAAAGGCACTATATTTACACGATTACCTTTGCGTTAATTTCCAATACGATACCGATTACGAGATATACGACGTCTACAATATGTTTAAATATAAGAAGGGCGTTTGTCAGGCGTATACGGGTATATACGATCTTCTTCTTGAACGCGTAGGAATAAAGAATTCCACCGCATCGAGCAGCGACCATATATGGAACATTGTTTATCTCGACGGCGAATGGTACCATATCGACGTTACTTGGGGCGACCCTTTGTATGATACCTTCGGGCGCGCGTGCCACGATGATTTCCTTGCGCCGGATTCTCAATTTGCCGAAACTCACGGCGAGTATTACAGTAATTATTCCGCAACGGACGATACCTACGTTGATTACGAGTGGAGATACTCTCACGACTCCTTCGGATTTGCGAACGGAAAAACCTATATGCTTGACAATGATATGATCGTAGAGGTTGACCTTCGTGCCGACGCTTTCGAAGAAATATATAAAATCGATGCATCTTGGAAGATCGGTAAATTTTACTACGGCACAAACTCGGGCTTCGGAAGCTATAAGAATCGACTTATCTTCAATACTGCCGATTCGATAATGTACCTCGAGCCCGAAAGTGGCGAGGTAGGCGTGATCGCAACTCCCGATATCGGCAGCGATGTCGCTATATTCGACCTTTACGTAAGCGGAAATACCGTTTATTATCTCTACGGCTCCGATTACTATGCCGATGACGTCGGTTCGTTCGAAATTGTTTTTGAAGAAGAGCCCGAAACCGATACGAACGATATAAACGGCGACGGTAAAGTGAATATGTTTGACTACGTTGCGCTTAAATCCCACGTTCTCGGCAAGGTGCTTCTCGATTCTGATAAGCAGAGTCGTGCCGACGTTAACGGCGACGGAAGAATTAATATGTTCGATTATTTGGCGGTTAAGACCGCTTGCATAAAGTAATAAAAAACGATAACGGTAAATTATGAAAAAACTTTTGGCTTTGATTCTTTCTGCTCTAACACTTTCTTTAGCTTTGTTCGGATGCGTAGCCGATACAGAGACTGCGTCCGACGACGTAAGTGAGCAACCCGCCGTTTCGGTCCGTGTTGCCGGAATGAAGGGTCCTACCTCGATAGGACTTGTAGAAATAATGGAGAATAACTCTCTCGGAAATACCGCTAATAAATACGAATTTACTCTCGCGGGCTCTGCGGATGAAATAACCCCTAAGCTTATAAAGGGCGAGCTTGACATAGCAGCGGTGCCTGCAAACCTTGCGAGCGTGCTTTATAATAATACCCAAGGGAAGATAAAGCTTCTCGCCGTAAATAATCTCGGAGTGCTTTATATAATGTCAAAGGGCATTGAGATAACTTCGGTTAACGACCTTAAGGGCAAAACGATTTATACTACGGGTAAGGGAACTACCCCCGAATATACTTTAAGATATATCCTTGATAAAAACGGAATCGATTCCCAAAACGACGTTGAGATAGTTTTCTTAAGCGAGGCAACCGAGGTTGTCGCTAAAGCGACCGCCGAGGAAACCGCCGTCGTTATGCTCCCTCAGCCTTATGCGACCGTCGCGGAAAATAAGGTAGAGGGTCTTAAAGCAGTTATTGACGTTAATGAGGAATGGAAAAGGCTTGACCCCGAAAGCGCTGTTGTTACCGGCGTTATCGTTGTCAGAAGCGATTTTGCCGAAAAACATCCGAATGAGGTAAAAGCCTTCCTTTCGGATTTTGAAAAATCGATTGGCTTTGTTAATTCCGACGCTGAAAAGGCATCGGGTCTCGTGGTAAAGCACGGTATTTTTGAGAATGCCGCCGTAATAAAAAAGGCTATTCCCAAATGCAACCTCAAATATATTTCGGGCGTTGAAATGAAAACACCCGTTTTGAATTATCTCGGAGTTCTTTATGAGCAAAACCCCAAATCTGTCGGAGGAGCGCTCCCGAAGGACGACTTCTTCCTTGTTGTCGAATAAAAGTATAATATATAAGACTGTCGCGGTCCTGCTTGCGCTTATAGCGTGGCAGGCTGCGTCGGTGTTGTTGGGTTCGGAGATCCTTCTCGTATCTCCCGTCAAGGCGTTGTCGCGTATGATTACGCTATTCGGCGAGAAGGAGTTTTTTTCGACCCTTCTTTTTACGCTTGTACGTATTGCCGTCGGCTTTTTCGGCGGCTTGACGCTCGGTGTAATTCTTGCTTCTCTTGCGGGTAGATATAAGGCGGTCGAATATTTGCTCTGGCCTTATATGATAACCGTAAAATCGGTACCTGTCGCGTCGTTCGTGATAATCGCGCTTTTGTGGTTTTCTTCCTCGTGGCTTTCGTCGTTCGTTTCGTTTTTGATAGTGCTCCCGATAATTTATACAAACCTTCTTTCGGGTATCCGCGCGACGGATAAAAGGCTTTTGGAAATGGCTGACGTACTGAGAATGCCGGCTGTAAATCGCTTCAGATTTGTATATTTCCCTTCGGTCAAGCCGTTTCTGCTTTCGGGCTGTAAGCTTTCGGTCGGATTGGCATGGAAGGCGGGTGTTGCCGCTGAATTGATTGGTATACCCGAGGGCTCGGTGGGCGAATCGCTTTATTTTTCGAAGCTCTTTCTCGACACCGCGGATATGATTGCCTGGACGGTTGTTATAATAATCGTGTCGGTCGTTTTTGAAAAACTCTTTATGTTTGCTTTGACGAAAATTTCGGAAAGGATTTTAAGAGTATGACGGTTGTTGAACTTAAAAACATCTCTAAATCCTACGGCGATAATAAGGTGTTTTCGGATTTTAATTGCTCTTTCGAATACGGTAAGACCTATTGTATAATGGGTAAATCGGGTTGCGGTAAGACGACGCTTCTTAATATTATTTTAGGGCTCGTCAAGCCCGATTCGGGCGATATATCGGGAGTTCCCGAAAAGGTTTCCGCGGTATTTCAGGAGGATCGGCTTTGCGAGGATATAACCGCTTATGCGAACGTTTTTGCTGCTGCACCTAAAGGGGTAAAGCGCGATGATATCGAGCGATGCCTTTCGGAGCTTGGATTGGGTGAAAGTATATACAAATCCGCCAAAGAGCTTTCGGGCGGTATGAAGCGCCGTGTCGCTATCGCGCGTGCGTTGATTGCCGAGGGTGATATATATATCTTCGACGAGCCGTTTAAGGGACTTGATGGTGAAACACGGGAAATGACTACAAAGGTCGTTTCGGAATATACAAAGGGAAAAACACTCGTTTTTTCCACCCATGACGTCACCGAGGCGAATGCTTTAAATGCGTGTTTGCTTTCTGTTGAATAGAGGAGAATGAGATATAATTAAAAGTTCCCTGTAAAAAACAGGGAACTTTTTTGCCGCTAAGTGAAGGATATTAATGAATATAACTGTCGTCGTAATAGTTTTCGTCATTCGTTCCCCATGATTCGAGTAATGTGTAAATAATGGGGTACTTTTCTGCAATTTCGGTTTCGTATTCGGAAACGTCGAAATCTTCCATAGGAATATAATCGGTGACAGCGTTGAGGGTAACGTCCTTGTGTTCTGCACTCAAACTGAATTCTACATCGATATCAAGTACACCCTCCATAGCGTATTTTATCGAGCCTTCTATGTCGAATTTTGTTTCGCTTGCGGTGTAATTGGTGACAACTTCAAAGGGGAAGCTTACGGTTGCGCCATCGACAACGAATGCAAGGTCGGTGAGCTTGAGGCTTCCTGTGTTATCGTCTGCCGAGAGTGAATACTTAACGGAAATAACTTGACCGTCGATATCGAAGGTCAAAGTGCCTTCGTGCTTTTCGTCCTTGTAGGTGCCGGAAAGCTTGATGAATTCGGTGGTCTCACCGAATTCGGTTACGGAGAATACAAAATTCTCGTTGCCGTTCTCGAGAGTGTATGCACACGAGAGATAACCGTGATCTTCGTAATATTTGCCGTTTTCATCTGCGGGACCCAGATCAAGCTTGAAGTTGTTGTTGACGTAGTTTGCGTGAAGAACGAACTTGTTGAATTCGGGGAGTTCTACGTCTATGTACTCATCATCGTAGATAAAGTCGTCATCGTCGATGTACTCATCGTCGTAGATGAATTCGTCATCTCCAAAATATTCGTCATCGTCGAAGTCGATGTCATACGAATAATCTTCGAAATCATCGTAAATATCCGAAGTTTCGTCGTCCTTTGATTCGGGGAGATCTAATTCGATATCGAGAGCGATAGACTTTTCTTCGAAAACAGTGTTCACAATGCGAATGGAAGAGGGGAGTTCAGCTTCGCTTAAAATATCGTCTTTGTTGAAATCATCTCCGTAAATGCTCTTGATTGCTTCGTTTTTGAGAAGCTCGTCGATTAATTCGCCCGCGATTTTCTTTGCGGTTTCATCGGTAATGGTAAGGGTAATAACCTTCGCACCGGTGAAGTTCTTGCCGTCGACGGTAACGTCCTTGATCTCTTGAACAAACGCATCGTCGCCGATGTTCTTTTCGATGCTTTCCGAAACCTTTTTTGCTAAATCAGCTATGAGTTTGGCATTGAGCTCGGGGAGACTTTCGGCTTCGGCATCCTCGATATACAAAGCGATAGGCTTTTCGTTGACTCCGAGTAAATCTGTTATGTAGGTTTTCTCTCCGTCGGTGAGTATTCCGATTGTAGGAGTTTCTCCAAAGATATTTGTGCTCAAATCAACAGAAGCTAAACCGCTTTCGGCATCGGATTTTGAACTGCCGTTCAAAACGATAGATCCGTTTTCGGTGACATTCTCGCCATCTGCGGAGAGCTTGTTGATTTTAAGCTCAAATTCTGTGATCGCATCCTTTGCGCCCTTAGTAAGCTGGGAAAAATCGAGAAGTGAGGAGTTACTTGCATTCGCGGAAAGGTTAGTCAAGGAAGCAGAGAATAGCTCCTTGGGAGTTAATTCTTTTTTTGTTTCCTCGGGTTTGCTTTCGTCGGTTGAAGAAAGACTCGAGGTGTCTGTTTCGGTCTCGCACGATGAAAGCGAGAATACAGACAATAACATTAAAATTGCGACGATAGTTGACAAAATACGCTTTTTCATAAATTGATCTCCTTTTCAAGTATGCGGGTGAGAGTATTATAGAAAACATGGTCGCATCCGCATTGTTGTAAATGTCATTTTTGAGTTATGAAAAGATACGGGTGTAAATTCACTCCTTTCTGACTTGAATTGATAAAATAAAAAGTGCGGCTACCGAAGCAACCGCACATAAATGCAAACTTCGATAGTCGCCAAACTAACTTTACGTGAAATAGGGTGCAAGCACACAAATCATCATAAAATCGAAATTTGCATTTTATCAAATTTACGGATGATGATATTGTGCGCGCAAAAAGGCAGAACTATCCCTATAAAAAAG
>JAZRLT010000234.1:0-11468 GCA_045646995.1 Eubacteriales bacterium
GTTATTTATCTCTTTACGGGATTACTTCTCGGTACGGTTACTGCCGTCTCTCGCTCGATAGTTCCGTCTATCGCGCTTCATTTATTGAGCAACACGTTAAGCATTTACGCAAGCGATTCGTTTTTACGCATTACCATTATTAAAAACGGACCTTATTTCATAGGATTTTTATTAATAATGCTTACCGGTATCTCCTTGGTTCTTTTACTTTCGCGCGCCGAGAGTATATGCTACTCCTACGCCGAAAAGCCCCCGACGGAATCGCTCCCGCCGAAAAGCTCCTCGAATTGGATCAAGGTATTCTTCTCCCCTGCGTTTATTGTTCTCGTACTCGCGTTTTTATGCTACGCTATGTTTCTTTAACAGAGCACCTTAGCGTTTTTCTTAATACATAGGAGGTTTTGCAATGGCAGATAAAAAGGAAATAAGCCGTTCGGACGAGATTTTCAACGTTTTGAACGATTTACGCAACGACAATATCGATCAAACTCAGAACGATGCCGTTGCGCCCGAATCCGCAATCGACGATCATTCCGACGACATCGACGCTATGATAGAAATTCTCAACTCGGGAAGAAAAGCAACCGCTCCCGAGCAAGACGATGACGACGAAATCGTTATAAAATACGACCCCGACGCCGAAAATGAAGACGAACTAAGCAACATTCCCGTCTCACTTTTCGGTCACTTAAGCGACGAAGGTAATTCGGTCGAAAGCGTTCCCGCGTCGGAGGATTCGTTAAATTCCCACTTCACCGACCACGTCGGCGAGGACATCCCTATTCCCGAAGAATTTAACGACTCTGAGGAGGACGAGGAGGACGAAGAGGAGAAGGATTCCTCGGTAAAAAAGGTCGGACGAGCGTTTCAGAAAATAAGCGTAATCCCGAAAGCTATTATATATATCCTTCTTATCGTTATCGTTTCGGCTTATCTATCCTATTTCATAATAACCGTCGGAAACGACGTGTTCGCACTTGTAACCGAATCTCGCGAGGTCACCTTGACCCTTAAAGAGAATATGACTCACGAAGAGGTCGGAGAGTTACTCGAATCCGAGGGAATTATTGAATACGGTTGGGCATACGAGCTTTATATGAAATACCGCTCCGACGGAGACAGCTCGAGCAAATATATCGCCGGAGAGCATAAGATCAACACCGATTATAACTATTCCCAGCTTATATATGCGCTTACCGCATCCTCGACCAAGCGCGAGGTAGTGCGCGTTACCATTCCCGAGGGCTTCACCGTTGACCAGATAATCGACCTTCTCGTCGAAAAGGGAGTCGGCTCGCGCGAGGATTACGTCGAGGCTATCAACAATTATCCCTACAAATGGGAATTCGTCCAGCAACTCACCGAGCTCGGATATTCCGAACACAGAAAATACCGACTCGAAGGATATCTCTATCCCGACACCTACGATTTTTATACCACAGAGGACGAGGTTTACGTCATCAACAAGATGCTTTCCGCGTTCAATTCGAAATTCTGGCAGGATTTCAACCACAAGGGTCAAAACGGTACATCCTACCGCTCGGAAATGCTCGAAAAATACAATATGACCTTCGACGATATTATCGTACTCGCTTCTATGATTCAAAGCGAGGGCGGCAACGCGGAAGATTTCTATTATATCTCTCACGTTTTCCACAACCGTCTTAAAAAACCCAACGACTTCCCCTATCTCGAAAGCGACGCTACTATCCAATACGTCCTTCCCGAGCGAGAAAGCGATTCCTCCCAGATAAACGTAGGCCTTGACGATCCGTACAACACCTATAAATATAAAGGTCTCCCTCCCGGAGCGATAAGCAGCCCCGGTCTCGATGCGCTTCACGCGGCGTTGTTCCCGACAAAGCCCGTCGATTCCAACGACAAGGAATTTACCGCTTATTATTTCGTATCGAACGATGCCGGAAAGACCTATTTTGCCGCTACGTTGAGCGGTCACAACAAAAACGTCGCTCAGGTCAAAAAGGACAACGAAGCGATGGATAAAGGCGACTATGTCGACCCCGATGATGAATAAGAAATTCACCCCCGAGCTTCTTTCCCCCGCGGGAAATCTTGAAAAACTCAAATATGCAGTAAACTACGGCGCCGACGCGGTTTATTGCGCTCTCGATCGCTTCGGTATGCGTGCAAGCGCGGGAAACCTTTCCCCCGAAGATCTCGCAATAGGGCTTGATTACGCTCATTCGAGAGGCGCGAAGGTATATCTCACGATGAATACCATGCCCCGCGACAACGAATTCGACGGGCTTCGAGAATACGTAAAAATCCTTAAGGATATCACTCCCGACGCATTTATCGTCAGCGACCCCGGTGTTATGGACGTTATTAAAAACACCATTCCCGACGCCGAGATACATCTTTCTACCCAAACCTCGACGGTTAATTCCGCTACGATTAATTTTTGGTACAGACAGGGCATAAAGCGTGTCGTGCTCGCGAGAGAGCTTTCTCTCGACGAAATACGTACGATACGCGCCAATATCCCCGAGGACGTCGAGCTTGAATGCTTTGTCCACGGTGCTATGTGTATCTCCTATTCGGGCAGATGTCTGCTTTCCAATTACCTTATCGGAAGAAACGCTAACAACGGCGCTTGCGCACAGCCCTGCAGATGGAAATACCATCTTCGCGAAGAAAAGCGAAGCGAAAACATGTATGCCGAAGAGGACGAAACCGGAACCTACGTTTTTTCCTCGCGCGATATGCGTATGATCGAGCACGTAGGAGAGCTTATCACGGCGGGCGTCAATTCCTTTAAAATCGAAGGAAGAATGAAGAGTGCGTACTATACCGCCGCTATCACCAACGCTTACCGAATCGCTATTGACGACTATCTCGAAGGACGCCCCTTTAACGAGGGCTGTTTACGCGAGACCGAAAGCGTAAGCCACCGCGAGTACGGCACGGGATATTTCTATTCCTCGCCCAACACCGACGCGAACGTGGTCGTCGAAAACGAATATATAAGCGACCGCCCTTTCCTTGCGACGGTTACCGAATTCAACCCCGAAACGGGGCTTGCGAAATGTTACCAGCGTAACAAAATGTTCGTTGGCAGAGAAGCAAATCTCTTATCACCCGGCGGATTCGGAAAGGATTTTACGATAGGCAAAATGTACGACACGGAAATGAATCCTATCGAATCGACTCCCCACGCAGGAATGGAATTTTATCTTGAAATCGACTCCGCAAAAAGCGGCGATATAATCAGAGGCGAAAAATAATGAACTCCTTAAGAGAACTCGCAACCGAGAAAATCACTATAATTTCGGGACCCTACGGCTCGGGAAAGACCAATATTGCGGTCAATCTCGCGATGGATATCGCAAAAAACGGCGAAATATCGCGTATAGCCGACCTTGATATAGTAAACCCCTACTTCCGAAGCGCCGATAATGCAAAAATGCTCGAAACTCTCGGTGTCCAAGCACTTGTTCCCGAATTTGCAAACACAAACGTAGATATCCCCGGACTCCCCGATAACTACCGTCTTCTTTTCAGCGGCGAAGGGAAATCGGTCGCGGACGTAGGCGGAGACGCCGACGGCGCGGCAGTTTTGGGTATCTCCCACGACGACTATATCGAGGCGGGCTATAAAATGTATTTCGTTTATAACCGTTATCGATACGTTACCGCCGAGCCCGAGGGCGCTATCGAGGTAATGCGTGCTATCGAGCGCTCCTGCGGTCTCGAATTTTCAGGAATTATCAACAACAGCAACCTCGGCATCGAAACCGACGAAGAAACAGTAATCAACGCGATTCCATACGCCGAAAAGGTGTCAGCGCTCGCGGGTATACCTCTCTTAATGACGACCGCGCCCGATTGGGTCAACGTCGAGAACACAGTCAAGATTAAGGATATTACCAAAAAGCTTTTTTAAGATTTATATTTTGTATAAATAAATAAACATAAAACAGAGGAAAGAAACATGAACAAAGTTACATTCAAAACAGAACTTTGTAAGGGTTGCGGACTTTGCGTTACCGCTTGTCCGAGAAAGATAGTTTTTCTCGACAAGAGCATCCTTAACGCTAAGGGTTACCACCCCGCGACCGTTACCGAAATGGACAAATGTATCGCTTGTGCTATGTGTGCAACGATGTGTCCCGACGTCGTTATAACCGTAGAAAGAGGTGACAAATAATGGGCGAAAAGCTTTTAATGAAGGGCAACGAAGCTATTGCTGAAGCCGCTATACGTTCCGGCTGTAAGCTTTTCTTCGGATATCCCATTACCCCCCAAACCGAGCTTTCGGAATATATGGCAAAGCATATGCCCAAGAGAGGCGGCTTGAGCCTCCAGGCAGAAAGCGAAGTTGCGGCTATTAATATGGTTCTCGGCGCGGCAAGCACCGGCGCGAGAGTTATCACCAGCTCCTCTTCCCCCGGAATAAGCCTTAAGAGCGAAGGTATCTCCTACATAATCGGCTCGGACCTTCCCTGCGTTATCGTTAACGTTCAGAGAGGCGGTCCCGGTCTCGGCGGTATCCAGCCCGCACAGAGCGACTATTATCAGGCTACCAAGGCAATCGGCCACGGCGACGGACATATTCTCGTTCTCGCTCCCAGCTCGGTTCAGGAAATGGCTACCCTTACCGGCGAAGCCTTCGACCTTGCCGATATCTACCGTATGCCTTGTATGATTCTTGCCGACGGCGCGCTCGGTCAGATGATGGAGCCCGTTGACTTCGAAGCAAAGCCCGAACGCGTTATCCCCGAAAAGGATTGGGCTTGTAACGGACACGGCGGCAGGCGCGTACACAATATCGTAAACTCGCTTTATATCGAGCCCGAGGTTTTGGAAAAGACCGTCCTCGAGCGCTTCGAAAAATACAAGCACATCGAAGAAAACGAAGTTAAGTACGAGGAATACCTCACCGAGGATGCCGATATCGTTGTAGTTGCATACGGTATTACTGCGAGAATCGCGAAGACTGCTGTACGTAACGCTCGCAAGAAGGGCATCAAGGCGGGTCTCTTCCGTCCTATTACCCTTTATCCCTATCCTTCCAAGCAGTTAGGCGCGCTTGCAGACTCTGCAAAATGCTTCCTCTCTGTTGAAATGAATATGGGTCAGATGGTCAACGATATCAAGGTTGCCATCAACTGTAAGAAAGAAGTATATCACTACGGCAGAACCGGCGGTATGATCCCCTCCCCCGAAGATATACTCGCAAAAATCGAAGAATACGCAGGAGGAAACAAATAATGGTAGTTTTTCAAAAGCCTCATGCACTTACCGATACCCCCTTCCACTACTGCCCCGGCTGTACCCACGGTATTATCCACCGTCTTGTAGCCGAAGTTATCGACGAGCTCGGTCTTGAAGAAAAGACCGTAGGTATCGCACCCGTCGGATGCTCGGTATTTGCTTATAACTATTTTAACTGCGATATGATCGAAGCGCCCCACGGACGTGCTCCCGCGGTTGCTACCGGCGTAAAGCGCGCTAACCCCGATCTTAACGTATTCACCTATCAGGGTGACGGCGACTTGGCTGCTATCGGTACTGCAGAAACCGTACACGTCGGCGCAAGAGGTGAAAATATCACCATCATCTTCGTCAACAACGCGATCTACGGTATGACCGGCGGTCAGATGGCTCCCACCACTCTTCTCGGTCAGGTTTCGACCACCTCTCCCTACGGAAGAATCAAGGAAATTCAGGGCAACCCCATTCGCGTTTGCGAAATGGTAAGCACCCTCGACGGCGTTGCTTACGCGGAACGTGTATCCGTTGACTGCGTAAAGAACGTTGTTGCCGCTAAAAAGGCAATCAAGAAGGGCTTCCAGATGCAGCAGGAAAAGAGAGGTCTTTCGATTATCGAGGTTCTTTCCACCTGTCCTACCAACTGGGGTCTTTCTCCCGAAAAATCTCTTGAATGGCTCAGAGAGAATATGATGGCTCATTATCCTCTCGGCGTATATAAGGACGTAACTAAGGAGGAAACGAAATGAGCGCGATTCTTTTAGCAGGCTTCGGCGGTCAGGGTATCCTTTTCGCCGGCAAGCAGTTAGTCCTCGCGGGAATGAAGATTGACAAGCAGATCAGCTGGCTTCCCTCTTACGGTCCCGAAATGCGCGGCGGTACCTGTAACTGCTCGGTCAATATCGAGGACGAGCCTATCGGTTCGCCTATCGTTACCTCTCCCGACATCCTCGTCGCTATGAACAAGCCCTCGCTTCTCAAATTTGAAGGCAAGGTCGTTTCGGGCGGCACTATCGTTATCGATAGCTCGCTTATCGACGTTAACGTTTCGCGCAACGACGTTTCCGCTTACGGAATCCCCGCCACCCAGATGGCTAACGACGCGGGATTCCCCAAGCTTGCAAACGTTATTATGCTTGGTTACCTCGTAAAGAAGACCGGTCTCTTCGATACCGACTACTTTATGGAATGCATCAAAGCGAGCGCACCCAAGGCAAAGCCCGAATTAGGCGAAATGAATGCCAAGGCGTTGCAGATGGGCTACGACTACGAAGGCTAATTTTGATTTTATTGAGTTTTTCCGAGGTTCACCCTCGGAAAAACTTGATTTTTATGAAAAGGAGGGTTTGGATATGACAAATAAATCATTCGCTGTTATAGCCGCCGCAGGAAGCGGTCAACGTATGGGCGGTGTTTCCAAGCCCAACATTCTTCTTCTCGGCAAAACTCTTTTCGAATACGTCGTACACGCGTTTGAGGCTTCCGTCGTTGACGGAATAATCGTAGTTTGCTCGGAAGACAACGAAGACTCCTTGCGTGCGCTTGCGAAAAACGTAAAAAAGCCCATAAGCTTTGTTCGCGGGGGCAAAACCCGCGCCGAATCGGTTTTTAACGGAATCAGCGCTTGCGCCGAGGACAGCGAAATTATCTGCGTACACGACTGTGCGCGCCCCTTTATCACACCCGAAACTATAGATTTGTCAATAAAAACTGCCATCGACAAGGGCGCGTCCTGCGTTTGCTCACCCGCAACGGATACGTTAAAGCAAAAAAATTCCGACGGAAGCGTTTCTACGCTCGACCGAAGCAGAATTTTTGCGGTTCAAACGCCCCAATGCTTCCAAAAAAGTCTCTATCTTGACGCGCGTGCAGCTACCACAAGCATCGATATTTTCACCGACGAAACAAGCCTTCTCGAATCGGCGGGTTTCAAGGTAGAATATATCACCACTTACGAAAACAATATGAAGTTGACCTCTAAAAGCGACGTACCGCTTGCAGAGGCAATTATGAAAAGCAGAGGCGGTAACCTATGATTAGAATGGGATACGGATACGACGTCCACAAGCTCGTCGAGGACAGAAAGCTTATTCTCGGCGGCAAAGAAATTTCATACGAAAAGGGATTGCTCGGTCATTCTGATGCCGACGTGCTCACCCACGCTATTTGCGATGCTCTTTTGGGCGCCGCCGCTTTGGGAGATATCGGAAAGAATTTCCCCGATACCGACGAAAAATACCGCGGTATAAACTCGCTTTTGCTTTTAGCCGAGGTCGGAAGAAAATTAGCCGACAAGGGCTATGCTATCAATAATATCGACGCTACGGTCATCGCGCAAGCCCCTAAGCTTGCGCCCCATATCGAGGATATGAGAAGCAACATCGCCGAAACGCTCGGTGTTGATATCGACCGCATCAGCATCAAAGCCACGACCGAGGAGGGTCTCGGATTCACGGGCAAAAAAGAAGGCATAGCGTCCGCCGCTATCGCCGTAATAAATTCCGAAAATAATTAATCTTAAATTTGATGAATATATATACTTACTCACCGCAGGAGGGAGTTTACATCTCCGCCTGCAAGACCGACAAATTCAAATCATCTCTTATGACGGTTTCCTTCGCGCTCGAGCTTGACCGCGAAACCGCCTCGGGATATTCGCTTTTGACAAATCTGCTGTCGCTTTCGACGGGAGATTATCCGACTATGCAGTCCTTTTCGATAATAAAGGACGAGCTTTACGCGCTCGGTCTCGACGCATACGTTCAAAGAAAGGGCGAAATCCTTTTAGTAACGCTTGAAATCAATACTATTGCCGACTCCTACGCCTTCGACGGAGAAAAGGTTCTGTACCGCGCCGTTGAATTGCTCGGCGGTGCCATATTCCGTCCCTGTCTTGCGGACGGAATTTTCCCTATCGAAAACGTAGAAAGCGAAAAGAAATGTCTTATCGAGGAAATCGCTTCCGAGATAGAAAACAAGCCTTCTTACGCTATGAAGCGTGCGCGCGAAATTATGTGTGAGGGTGAGCCCTTCGCCGTAGATGCCGCGGGCGAGATCGATAAGGTTTTATCGCTTGACGGAAAGTCGCTTATGGACTATTACCGCCATATCGTCAACAATGCGACCGTCTTTATAAATTACGCGGGCGAAGCCGACTTCGATTACGTCAAGGAATGTATTGACGCTCATCTTCCCTTCGGTCCCCGCAAGCGCAACGTTCCGACCCCTGTTTTCCACAACAAGCGCAATTCCGTCGTTCGCGTCCGCGAAAATATGGAAATGGAGCAAAGTGTTATAGTTCTCGGTCTTACCATCGATATGCCCGACAGTGCAAAAAAACGCGCTATCCTTTCGGTTTACGACGAGATATTCGGCGGTGCGGCTTCGAGTAAGTTGTTTATGAACGTTCGTGAAAAGGAGGGCTTGTGCTACTATTGCTCGAGCTATCCATCGGGACGTAAAAACGTTTTGTTCGTCACAAGCGGTATAGAATCCGGCATGGAAGAAAAAGCGATAAGCGCCATCTACCGCGAAATAGAAGCTATGAAAAACGGTGATTTTACCGAGATAGAGCTTGAAAATGCAAAAAATGCTATAAACCGCTCGCTGATGAGCGTTGAAAACAGCCTCGGATCGATAAATTCCTATATGCTCGGTCAGGTGCTTCTCGACGACAGCGAGCCCATAGAGGTAAACAAAAAACTCGTTTACAGCGTCACACGTGAAGAGGTTATCGCGCTTGCATCGACGGTAACTCCCGAGCTTGAATATATCCTTGATGCGGAGGTGACCGAATGACCGAATTTGTCAAAAAAATCGGCGTGAGAGTCAAGGAATCCTACCTTAGCGCAAGGCTTGATTCGGGAATGAAAATAATCGTCATTCCGAAGGATTTCCCAACCGTCACCGCTATGCTTTGTTGTGATTTCGGCGCGGTGGATATCGAATACGAAATAAACGGAGCAAGCTTTTCTCTGCCCTACGGCACAGCGCATTTCCTCGAGCATAAAATGTTCGAAAATCCGGACGGAAGCGACGCTTTCTCCGAATTTGACGCATACGGCGGCAACGCCAACGCCTTCACATCTTACGAAAACACCTGCTACTACTTCTCCTGCACCGACAATTTTTACGAAAATCTCGATATACTTCTACGCGCAGTTTCGAGCTTGAACGTAAGCGAAGACTCGGTTGATAAGGAAAGAAAGATAATAACGCGCGAAATCCTTATGTACGAGGACAGTCCCGTGACCGCCGTCACAAGAAATCTTTCAAAGGCTCTTTACCATAACCACCCGACGGTTTACCCAATCGCGGGTACAGTGGAGTCGGTTTCGGATATCACGAAAGAGGTTTTGGAGCGCGCGTACCACGATTTTTACACCCCCGAAAATCTTACGCTTTGCGTATGCGGTAACGTTGACTGCGAAAGGCTTGTACAGCTTGCCGAAAAGTATTTTGAATCGAACGGCAATAAACGTCCCAAAACCGTTTTCCGTAACGAGCCCGAATCCGTTAAATCCGAACGAATCGAGGAGGAATCCGCAGTAGCCACTCCTTTGTTCGCCATCGGTATTAAATGCGCCCCGCCCGAAAACAACGAATTATCCTCCTTCCGTCGCGCCGCGGCGGCGAGAATAGCGATATCGCTTACCTTCGGAAGAGCGAGTGATTTTTATTGCGAAAACTATAAAAGCGGTCTTTTGAGCGAGCGTTTTTACGCAGGCTATACCCAATCCCGTTCTGCCGCTCACGTTATAATTTCGGGAAGCAGCAATTCTCCCGACAAGGTATTTGAACTCGCGATACGCGAGCTTGAACTCCGAAAAGAACGCTTTTTCACCGACGATCAGATAATTCGTGAAAAACGCGCTGTATATGCCGAAAGCCTTACGCTTTTCGATTCCGGCGAGGATATGGCGGCGTCGTTTGCAACGGGTGCTTCGCTTGAATATGACGAATATGACTGTATCGACGTTTTAAGCGATATCACGGCCGACGAAATTCGCGCTTCGCTCGAATCGCTCGAGCTTGAAAATCGCTCGTTAAGTATAATTTCAGGAAAGGAACAATATTTATGATCGCCCTTGCCGCAAGCGCCAACACAGGCGTAACAAACAAAATAGGCTTTCCCGGGCTCGGTTTGGAGTTTAATATAAACGAAACCGCTATCTCCGATTGCCTCGGAATAAAAGGCTTTAATATCCAATGGTACGGTATAATCCTTGCCGTCGGAATCTGCCTTGCGTTCCTTCTTTTCTATAACCTCGCCGTAAAAAAGGAAGAAATCGACCCCGATACCGTCTACAACGTCGCTCTCATAACCGTTCCTCTCGCTATAATAGGCGCAAGATTGTTCTACGTCGTTTCTGAATGGGATAGTTATGCGGGAAGAAGCTTCCTCGACATAATCAATATACGAAACGGCGGTATCGCCATATACGGCGCGATCATTTTCGGTCTCGCGTCGGTACTTATTTATTCGAAAATAAAGAAATTCTCCCCCTTCTCCATCCTCGACGCACTCGCTCCCGCAGTTATGCTCGGTCAGGCCATCGGCCGTTGGGGCAACTTCGTCAACGCCGAGGCTTACGGCTGGTCCGAGGGCGTAGATAAGCTTCCCTGGAGAATGGTTCTCGACTATTACGTTATCGATAAGGTTAAGAACCCCGAGGGCGTTACCTCGGTTCACCCGACCTTCCTTTACGAATCGCTTTGGAACGTTGTCGGATTGGTTATAATCCTCGCGTTCATATACCGCAAAAAGAAGTTCAACGGTCAGATATTCTTCTCTTATATGGGCTGGTACGGACTCGGAAGAGCGTTTATCGAGATGATTCGCGCCGACAGCTTGCGTATCCCCGGCACTTCATTAAAGCTTTCTGTTTGTATCGGTATCGCTTGTGTTATCACGTCAATAATCGGTCTTATTGTGCTTTCGAAACGCCATAAGGAAGAGGTTCTCGAAATGTCGGAATACAAATCGGCTTTTTCGACGATAGCCGCCGCAATAAATAAAGAATCCGATTCCCTCGCCGAAAGCGTTTACGACACCGACTACGACGAGACCGAAGACGAACCCGAGGAAGAAACCCAAGAAACCGAAATATCCGAAGAAATAGAAGAAACAGAAAAGGACGGTATTGAAGAATGAATATAATCGACGGAAAAGCTATATCCGCTAAATGTAAAAATGAAACTGCCGAAGAAATCAAGGCGCTAACCAAAGACGGAAG
>JAZRLT010000235.1:0-1774 GCA_045646995.1 Eubacteriales bacterium
AAACCTCCCGAGCATTGAGAAGTCCGACATTCTCGAAAAGCTCGACCTCAAAGCTAAAAACTACATTCTTCTTTCTGCTCACAGAGAGGAGAATATCGACAACGATAAAAACTTCATATCTCTTTTCACAGCTATTAACAAAATGGCTGAAAAGTACGATATGCCGATACTTTATTCCTGCCACCCGAGAAGCAAAAAGCGTCTTCAGGACAGCGGTTTTGAGCTCGACAGCAGAGTTATTCAGCACGAGCCTTTAGGCTTCCACGATTACAACTGTCTTCAGATGAACGCTTACTGTGTGGTTTCTGACAGCGGTACTCTGCCTGAGGAATCAAGCTTCTTCACATCTATCGGCAAGAGCTTTCCTGCAGTTTGCATCAGAACATCAACTGAGCGCCCCGAGGCTCTCGACAAGGCTTGCTTCGTTCTTGCGGGTATTGACGAAAAATCGCTTCTTCAAGCGGTCGATACGGCGGTTACGATGAATACCGATTCGGATTTTGGAATCCCCGTTCCCGACTACGTTGACGAGAACGTTTCGACTAAGGTGGTTAAGCTTATCCAAAGCTATACCGGCGTTGTCGATAAGATGGTCTGGAGAAAGTTCTGATGGTAAATTCCGTTTCGGGAGAACCGTTAGAGATTGAGCGTAAGTTTCTTATAGAATATCCGGATATAGCTTTTCTTGAAAATAACCCTTCCTGCCGCCGTGCCGAGATAGTCCAAACCTATCTTAAAGGCTCACCCGACGAGGAAAAGCGCGTTCGTAAGCGCTGTGAAAACGGAAAAACCGTTTATTACCATACCGTTAAAAGACGTGTGACCGATATGAAACGTGTTGAGATAGAAAAGGTCATTTCCGAGAGGGAATACCTTGAAATGCTCGACAATGCCGACGAGTCTATGCGTCCGATTGTTAAAACAAGATATTGCCTTGAATACGGGAATCATCTTTTTGAGATCGATGTCTATCCCTTTTGGAACGATAAGGCTGTCGTAGAGGTTGAGTTATGCGCCGAAGACGAAATAATTGCATTCCCGAAAGAGATAAAGGTTTTAAAAGAGGTTACCGACGATAAGGCGTATAAGAACTCATCGCTTGCAAAAATATAAAAATCAGGTGCAGATGTTTTGAAGAAATTCATCTGTACCTCTTTTATTTTGTGTATTTTTGTGGTATAATATATCACTTAATGTTAATTCTTCAAGAAGGAGGGTGTTTTGATGGCAAATCAATTTGAACTTGTGTCTGAATTTCAACCTACTGGTGATCAGCCCGAGGCTATTTCTGCGCTTGTCGGCGGCTTAAAGCGCGGCGACCGCGACCAAACTCTTATCGGTGTTACAGGTTCGGGCAAAACCTTTACCATGGCTAATATTATCGCCCGCTCAAACCGCCCTGCTATAATTCTCGAACCAAATAAAACGTTAGCGGCTCAGGTCTGCTCGGAGATGCGTGAATTCTTTCCGAACAACGCGGTCGAGTTCTTTGTCAGTTATTACGATTACTACCAACCCGAGGCGTACGTCCCCGGAAAGGACGTTTATATCGAAAAGGATTCTGCGGTAAATAACGAGATAGATAAGCTCCGCCATTCGGCGACAAGCGCTCTTTTTGAACGCCGTGACGTTATTATAGTCGCTTCGGTAAGCTGTATATATTCTCTCGGTGATCCGTCGGAATACGCCGAACAGGTGCTTTCTATCCGAAAGGGTGCTACCTTCCCGCGCGATGATATTATTAAACGTTTAGTCGCTCTTCAATACGGAAGAA
>JAZRLT010000236.1:0-13311 GCA_045646995.1 Eubacteriales bacterium
CCAACCATACCGGTTGCGCCGATGATTCCTGCTCTTAATTTATTCATAGTATACCTCTTAAATAATCATATTAATTCTTTATAGATACCGGGTGAGCTTCCTTCGATAACGGTCGCACCCGACATTTTGTTATAGAAATCAACGGGACCGGCGCTTCCGATTATCGCATAGCCGTAGCCTTCATCGCGCATAGCCTCCATACAGCGAAGGAAAAGCGCACCGCCGATACCCTTACCGCGCTGGGTTTCATCAACGCCGGTAGGACCGAAGAAATCCTTATAAGTGCAATCATAACCCGCGAATCCGAGAATCTTCTTCTCGTTTTCATCGTATGCGATAAAGCAGCTTACGGGAAAATGGGTAAATGCCGCGGAGATTTCGTCCGCCCATCCGTCGCGGAAATGCTCACGCACCCATTCGACGACCTTGGTCTTATTGGGCGTCATCGGACGGATTATTCTTATTCCCTGATCGGCGAGTTTTTTATAAAGCGCCGAGCTGTCGGGAAGTTCGTAAAGCTTAACAAGCATATCAGGCATAACAGTTTGCCTCCTTAAAATATATTAAGGGCTGCCGCGGGAATTGCAGCAGCCCCAAACGGTTTTCAGGCTTTATTATTCGGTTTTAGCCGCGGAAGATTCGGAAGCGGATTCATCCTTGGAGGTCTCTTCGTTGGAAGTATCGTCCTTCGAGGTTTCGTCCTTATTCTCGTTCTTGTCTTCAGTCTTATTTTCTTCCTTCTTATCTTCCTTGTAGGTGATCTTCATAGTGGTGAACTTCTTCTGAAGAGCCTCGATTTCGTCCTTATTTTCAGCAATCTTGGTGCCTACGATATTAAGAGCGAGACCGGAAGTGGAAGAGAAGTTGTCGGAAATAGCCTTAAGAGAATCGATTTCCTTATTATTGGTAAGCGAGAGAGAAGTAAGAGAGGTAAGCTTACCGATAGCGGTGATATCCTTGATAAGGTTATCGGAAAGGTTAAGAGTAGTAAGAGTCTTAACGCCTTCGAGCTTGGAGATATCGGAAATCTTATTGTTGCCGAGGTTGAGGGTGGTGAGAGCGGAGCCCTTTTCAGCGCCCGAAACGTCGGAAATAAGGTTATCGTTAAGAGTAAGAGTGGTGAGCTTTTCACAGCCTTCAACGTTAGGAACAGCTACGAGAGCATTACCGTGAGCGTCAACGGAGGTAAGCTTCTTAAGACCCTTGATGATAAGTTCCTTAAGACCAACCTTTGCTTCTTCCTTAGGAGTCTCTTCGGTAGAGGTTTCGTCGTTGGACACATCGGTAGAAGCGTCTTCGGAGGTTTCATCAGCAGAAGAATCGTCTTCGGAGGTTTCGTCCTTAGATTCATCAGAGGATTCATCCTTCTTATCCTCTTCCTCTTCTTCCTCTTCTTCCTCTTCTACGTAGATAGTGAGAGTAGTAAGAGCTTCACACTTGGAAAGATCGAGAGTGCCTTCAAGAGCGTTGTTGTAAGCGTTGATGCTTTCGAGCTTTACGCAACCGTTAAGACCGTTAAGATCCTTGATCTGGTTGTCATAAGCGGTGAAGGAGGTAAGAGAATCAAGCTTTTCGAGGTTACCGATAGTGGTAATTTCGTTTGAGTAAGCATTGATAGAGGTAAGAGCGGTGCAGTTAGCGAGAGTGCTGATGTCAGTAAGCTTATTGTTGTAAGCGTTGAAGCTTTCAAGCTTGGTGAGCTTGGAGAAGTCACCAAGGGTAGCAAGCTCGTTGTCATTAACGTCGAGAGTCTTAAGCGATTCGCAGTTAGCGATAGCGGAGATATCGGTGATCTTGTTGGAATAAATGCTGAGGTTTTCGAGCTTTGTAAGACCCTCGAGACCCTTTGCGTCGGTAAGATGGTTATCAGACGCATAGAGAGTCTTAAGAGAAGACATACCGGAGAGTCCCTCGAGGCTTTCGATACAGTTGCTGTTGATGATAAGGGTGTTGAGCTTGCTCATATCCTTGAGCGCGGAAACGTCGGAAACGGTATTGCCCGCAAGGTTGAGCTTTTCGAGATTGGTAAGTACAGAAAGCGCGCTTATATCGGATACGCCGACGTGAGTGTGCTTTTCTTCTTCCTTCTTGTCGTCCTTGGATTCATCCTTGGATTCGTCCTTGGATTCTTCAGCAGACTCTTCTTCAGCTTCGTCGCTGGGGACGCCCATAGCGAGAAGAGTAAGGTCGGAAAGGGTATCCTTAACGTTGGAAAGCGCGGCAAAATCGTTTACAACGGTGTTACCGATATCAAGCTTCTTAAGGTTCTTGAAGTTTTCGATACCGGAAAGAGTAGAAATACCGGTATATTCAAGAGAGAGGCATTCGAGCTTAGTGAGTTCGGAAAGCTGGTTAAGATTGTTAAGCTTGGTAAGAGCCGCTGCGTTCATAACCTGATTGAAGTCAAGAGCCTGAATGCTTGCGCCGGAAGAGGAGCCGTAGCTTGCGTAAAGCTGGGTGTAATAGCAAGCCTCCTGCATAGTGCTTACCTCGGCAAGGTCGAAGGTACGGAGAACGCGAAGGTTCTTAAAGCAGGTAATCTCGTCAACCTCGGACAACGCATACATAAGGGTCACGTAAGACTTATCGGAAGGTTTCTCTTGGGAATCGGAAATAATGCTGTCAGCCATTTCCTTATAACCGAGCATAACTACGGGATAAGCGTAGGTTTGGTAATTGTTTTCGGAATCGTTACCGATATCCCAATAATAAACGAGGGATTCAACCTTTTCAATATCCTCGTCGGTAATGTCGGTGATTTTGTCCTTACCGAGCGCTTCAGCAAACGCCTTAGCGAACTCAACGCTGCCAAGCTTCTTGTAAGGGTCGTTCAAATGGAAAAATACCTGTACACAGGCCAAAAGCATCGCAATAACAAGAACAGCCGATATGATAATCGTCTTCTTTTGCGACTTTTTAACGGAATTGCTCATTTCAAAAAATCCTCCGGATTATTTTCAATCATTTTATTATATCACAAGGGTTTGCATTTTGCAATAGTCAATTTTCGCGGTATTTAATAATATTCACGAAAGTTTTGCGATTACCCTCCCAAGTCTCTTGGGTTCTGCCGTATTTTATTTCGTCCTTCTCAGGCGAGCGCCTTAAGCAAAGTATTGCAGTATCGGGAACGCTCGACAACCCCTCAAGGCCAAACGCATCAAGCTCGGAAACATAAACGCCGTAGCCATCGACCGTATTTTCAGGCATATACGCATCATCGATAACCTCGTCAAGCGGAGTAAGAAGACCTTCGCCGACACAAATATCAAAGTATTCCTTATCAAGAAGATAAATAACAGCATCGCCGGCGCGTATCTCGGTCTGGAAGCGCTGAAGCGCGCTGTTATATTGGTCGTAATTAAAGGTATTACTTTCGTCGGTACCGAATTTATTAACGGTAATATCGAGAATAGCAACGTTTACCTCGCCGTCGTCATTATAGTCCTCCGCCATACCGCCTACGGTAGCCTCGATTTTATCGGCAACCTCGGGAGAAATATACATCGGACCCATATGCAATATATTTACGTCGGGATCATCGTTTGCAAAAAACTGAAAACAGCTTATAACAAGAAACGCTATCAGAAGTCCTCCGAAAATTATAAGCCATTTATAATGATACCACATATTTTCGATCCATTCACGTGGAGTGAGTTTCTCGGTTTTTTCCATAACTTGCCTCCTTGGGTTATTACGCGATATTCTACCACATTCCTTATATTTTATCAAGTAAATCGCGCCGAATAAACATAAAGTTTACAATTAGTTAAGTATTATTTCGCCAAGTACCTTTCCGACGGGCTCGCGTATCACAAGATCGGCGCTCGAATCGTACGGAGTCTCGTCTCGGTTTATCAAAACGAGGTTCCTTCCGCCGAAATATCTGAGCATCCCCGCCGCAGGATAAACGGTAAGCGACGTACCTGCAACAATCAAAAGGTCGCATTCAGCGATAGCGTGTACGGCGCCCGTCACCGTTTTGCCGTCAAGTCCCTCCTCATAAAGAACCACGTCAGGCTTCACGATTCCTCCGCAACGGCATTTAGGCACTCCGTCGCTTTCGGCAATATGTTTTTCATCGAAAAACGCGCCGCAACTCATACAGTAATTACGCTTTACACTTCCGTGAAGCTCATAAACCGTCTTACTTCCGGCATCCTGATGGAGTCCGTCGATATTCTGTGTCACGACCGCCTTCAATTTTCCTTCCTTCTCCAATTTTGCGAGGGCATAATGGGCAAGATTCGGCTTAATACCGTCACAAATCATCATATCGCGGTAAAAACGGAAAAATTCTTCGGTATGAGATTCAAAAAAGCTATGTGAAAGCATAGTTTCGGGCGGATAATCGAATTTCATATTATAGATTCCGTCAGCCGAGCGGAAATCTTTTATTCCGCTTTCTGTCGAAACTCCCGCACCGCCGAAAAATACAATGTTATCGGATTCTTCAATAAGACGTCTTAATTTTTCCTTATCACTCATAGCCGCCTCCGTTTTTTATTTATTATAACTCATAAGCGTATCGATTTCAATCATATAGAAAAAAATCTTGACAAATCCGCCGTGTGTAATATAATTATTCTATATTTTATTTTTGGAAAGTACAAAATGCAGGAAATAATAATTCATTCTTTAAAGCATGCGTTTTTCGACTCGCTGAAAACGCTTCCATTCCTTTTGGTTGCTTTCGGGATCCTCGAATATTTCGAGGCGAGATTAAGCGACAAAAGCTCGGGGTTGATAGAAAAAGCGGGAAAGACCGGCCCTGCCGTCGGCGCGTTGCTCGGTATAATACCACAATGCGGTTTTTCGGTAATCGGTTCTAACTTTTACGCAAAAAGAATAATCTCACTCGGTACTCTGATCGCGATTTATCTTTCGACCTCCGACGAGGCCTTGCTTATTATGATAACCGAGCCTACGCGTTGGAAAGAAATCCTTGTCATCATCGCGCTCAAGCTCGTAATCGGTCTCATCGCGGGTTACGTTATCGACCTTTGCCTTCGTATATTCAAAAAAAGCGACGGCGAATGTCACCACTGCCACCACCACGACGATTCCTGTGAGGACGAAGAGCTTATTGGCGAGGACCACGTTTGCCACCACATCAAATGGAAGGATATAACCGTTTGCACTCTCAAGCGTACCGTTTCGGTTTGGCTTTTCCTTTTCGCAGCAACGCTTATTCTCGGATTCTTCGTCGAATATATCGGCGAGGACGCCTTAAAGGAATTTATGCTCACCGAAAGCATATTCCAACCGCTTCTCACCGCGATTATCGGACTTATTCCGAATTGCGCTCCGTCGGTCATTCTCGCCTCGATGTACTTAGAGGGTACGGTTTCCCTCGGCTCTGTGATCGCAGGTCTTTGTACGAGCGCGGGTGCGGGGCTTATCGTTCTTTTCCGCGTTAACCGCGGATTCAAATCGAACCTTTTGATAACCGCCGTTCTTTATATTATCGGCGCTACTTCGGGTATCGCGATTCAGTTGATCGCGGGATTAATATAAACGGTAGTTGTTTTGGAAAAAATGAAACATTTTTCGCCCCGAAAGGGGCGTTTTTTATTTATCTTTGCGATTGAAAACTCTACTGTTGAGTGGTATAATCCCATACTGCAGGCTTTGATTGACGAGGTAAAATATGCAGGCAATACAGGCAACGGCAAAATTCGCAAGAAAGAATACTGTTATGGTTATCGCCTTCCTCGCGGCGGCGGTAACTATGTTTTTCGTACCGATAGACGAACAGTACGTCGGATATTTCGACGTAAAGACGCTCGTCTGTCTTTTCTGCGTACTTGCGGTGGTCTGCGCTTTGCGCGACGTCAACTTTTTCTATATGCTTGCGGGTAAGCTCGTCGAAAGATTCAAGACCATTCGCTCGGCGTCTATCGCGCTCGTTTATATAACCTTTATCGGCTCGATGCTTATCGCGAACGATATGGCGCTTCTCACTTTTCTTCCCTTGGGCTTTATCGTTCTTAAAACGACGGGGTTCCAAAAATATATGGCGTTTGTTTTTATTATGCAAAACATCGCGGCAAACCTCGGCGGTATGCTCACTCCGTTCGGAAATCCTCAAAATCTATATCTCTATTCGAGATTTGATATAGCAAACCTTGAATTCATCAAAATAATGGCGGCGCCCTTCGTATTTTCGGTGATACTCATTACCGCTTGCTGTTTCTTTATTAAGCCCGAGCCCATCAAGCCCGTCGAAACCGAGCTTTCGGTACCGAAAAAGAAAACGGCGGTATTGCTTCTTCTCTTTGCGCTTTCGATTGCGATAGTTTTCCGCGGAATCCCTTATATTGCGGGACTTATAATAATACCTCTCGCACTTATGTTTATCGACCGCAAGGCGTTAAAAGACGTCGACTACCCCTTACTTTTCACCTTTGTGTTTTTCTTTATATTCGCGGGAAATATGGCGCGAATCGAGCCTATAAAAGAGCTTTTGTCCTCGCTTTTGGAAAAGAACACTCTTCTTTTCAGCGTCATTTCCTGCCAGTTCATAAGTAACGTTCCCTCGGCGGTGTTGCTTTCCAACTTTACGGGCGACTATTCCTCGCTCCTCGTCGGAGTTAATATCGGCGGTGTAGGTACTCTTATTTCCTCGCTCGCGAGCCTTATTACCTTCCGCGAATACACAAAAAACAACCCCGGCAAGACCGCAAAATACGTCGCGCTGTTTTCTGTCCTTAACTTCGGCTTCCTTATCGCGCTTACCGCGTTCAGCTTGGCGATTGTATAACCTCACATAATAAAAAGAGTTGTATGGGCTTTAGCCTGCACAACTCTTTTTCATTTCTTGAATTTCATCAAATCCGTTAACACCAAAGCGCGAAGCGGGATCTCAATTAGTTGCAACTGTCATCCCTCGCTTCAACCCCAAAAATCTTCGATTTTCGGGGACCCCTACTGCGTGAGTCGAACTTTTGGGACGTTAGTCACCAAAGCGCGAAGCGGGGTCTCAATTAGTTACAACTGTCATCCTGAGCAGAGTAGCGCGAAAGCGATACGGAGTCGAACTTTTTTCGACAGAAAAAAGCGCGAAGCGGGATCTCAATTAGTAATTTGATTAAAATTTGATTATTATTACTTTTCCTGACTTAAAGGTGATCCCGATTCGGTCTACGACCGAATCGCATTTCCCAACGGAAATGTTCGACTTCGAAAAATAGTTTTATAACTATTTTTCTCCGCTCAGGATGACACCGTTTTTTGAATGATAAGTACAAACAATCAACGAACCGATTAAAATCCAACCCCTTGGAGCGCAAAGCTATAAATAAAAAAACGCACAATCGGTATAAATCCTTTTTGTGCGTTCTGCGCCGCTAAGACTCGCGCCCTTATATCGTCGTTTGCGTTGACATAAAATACGCCCCCGTATCGATAAGCTTCTTCTCGCTTCCGTCGGGTGACTTCCCGCTTTCCTTTATGGACATCACCGCTCCGATGACGTTGCCCTCGCTTACGATCGGAGAAAGATAACTCACTTCCCTACCGCCCTCGGTAACGGTCACCTCGCCGTTTTTGTCGCCGGAGGAATAGGTCTTTCGGCTTGTCAATACGTTCGAAAGACCGTTCGAAATCGGCTTTTCGAGATATTCCTTTCTCGATACACCCGCAACGGCGATAACGTTGTCGCGGTCACATATTGCTATCGGAATCCCGCTCGAGCGGTTTATTGCCTCGGCATACTCCGTCGAAACCCTACTTAACTCCCCTATCGGCGAATACTTGCGAAATACTACGCTCCCGTCACTTTCGGTGTATATTTCTAACGGGTCTCCCTCTCTTATCCTCATAACACGTCGGATTTCTTTGGGGATAACAACCCTGCCCAAATCGTCAATTCGACGTACAATTCCTGTTGCTTTCATATATAAATTCTCCTCATCACATTTTGTAGGGACAGGCGTCCTCGACTGTCCGTTGTTTTTACATTTGTGGTGTTATTATTTGTAAAAAGGCGGTGGTTTATACTGCACTAATTGACTTTTAAAGTTAAATATGTTATAATAAATTAAAGGCGGTGGTTTTGTGAAAAGAATAACAGCTATAATCATATCATTGTTTACGATATTCTCTCTTACCGGTTGCAACAGAATTCTCGGAGGTGCTATTTTGGAGTATTTTGGAATGGAATTTACATCACAAATTGAAATGATGGAAGAATGTTTAGATATTGATTTAGATGATTTAAATGACTCTAATATAAAAACAATTTATTCTTATACCGACCCTGATGGCAATGATTTAACCATCCGATATCTAGACTTGGAGGGCGCAGGAGAGTTTGTAGAAAATGATATTATCAATTCTGATAATTGGAAAACACTTCCTTACGACAGCATAATTGAAAACTTACTTGATTCAAGCGGCGCAAATGAACAATTCGATTTTACAAGTATTAATAACGGATACTTTGTAATAAGCGGTATTTGTGACGGTAAGGACGAGTTTGATTTTGATTGCAACAATTATAATGAATGGTATGGTTTTGAAGTTGGTATTTGGGATTCCAATGATGAAACTCTCTATTTTATTTCAATTACAGACCAATCAAAAATATAAATAAGTTTATATTTAAAGCGAGGTGAATTTCACCTCGCTTGTTCTTTATATCGTTTCAAAATACTATGTACTGCAATCGCAAACTTTTCTTCAAGTGTCAATGAGGTATGCGACGGGTCACCCTCTCTTATCCTCATTGTTCTTCTTATTTCTTTGGGTATAACCACACGACCAAGGTCGTCGATTCGGCGTACCGTTTCTATTCATCACGTTTTTCGGACAGTCGAGGACGCCTGTCCCTACATTTTTACATTTGTGGTGTTATTATTTGTAAAAATGGGGAGAGTTATACAAGAGGCTTTACTTTTGTATTTGAATGTGATATTATAATTGTGCCACAACTAATACGATGAGGTGAGGCTATGTTTGAAAAAGTAAAAAAATATATTTACCCGTTGATTTTCTCGGTCATTTATTCTTGCATGTTCCTTGCTATTGAATATTTTATGTACGCAATGAGATTAGGTATGGGCGGTATTGCTGTTTTGGCATATTCCATAATTGTCTTTGTAGCGATTATCGTTCCGATATATTGCTTTATTTATGGCAAACGTACATTGCTTAACGAAAGAAAAAAGTATTTATTTGCCATTTATAATGCGAGTGTAATTACATGTTTTTATATTTTGCCGTTTTTCCGCGAAAGCGAAACCTATATATACGCATTTGCGCTATTTATATGGGCGGTAATTTGGACAACGTTGCCGTTGCTGATATTTAGGAACCGAGCAAATAAGCAAAATTAATACAAACAAGCGAGGTGAAATTCACCTCGCTTTTTCATGCAATTACTCTTTATTTATCAATTCCAAAACCGCATCGGCGGTTATTTTTATCTGTTCCTCGGTCGGGATTTTCGATTCCCCGTCCCCATCTTGAGTGCCGTACATTCCGAAACCCGCATGGTTTCCGCCTTCGATTACTATTTCGGTGAATCCGTTCGGAAGATTGCCCTTATTCGCGTCATATTTTTTGCGATTCATCACCCCATCCTCGCTTCCGTAGATAGAAAGCACGTCGAGATCGGTATTCGATAGATTCTCAGTCGAATACGAGCCGAGAAGAACGAGTCCCTCGAAACTGTCAGCATTATCCGAGAGATAGGTCGCCGCCATCGATCCACCGAGAGAATGACCGCCTATGTACCATTTTTCGATATCGGGATATTGCTCAATGATACCGTCGGCGGCATTGATATCAAGCACGGCAAGATTGAACGGCATTTCTACCAGTACACAAGTAACTCCCTTTTCGGCAAGCACGGCCATCAAGGGCTTATATGCATTGATATCCACCTTTCCACCGGGATAGAAGATAAATCCCGCATTTGCGTTCTCGGCTTCAAAAATGATATTTCCGTTTTCGAGCGTTCGAAAATCGACCTTATTCATCGGCGCGAAAGCACTTATCGCATTTTCGTCCGAGCGGTAGAAATCCGAAAGATATACCGCGCTTCCGCCGATAATCAAGGCGATTATCAAAGCAACCGACGTGATTATAATTATAATCTTACGTTTTCTGTCTTTAAAGATAACCTTCAACTAACATTCCTCCCCGTTTTATACTATTCGTATTTTTTAAAACGGTTACACCTTTGACTTCCACTCTTCTTCCTTAAAACCGATAAGCACAAAGCCGTCGCCTACAAGAATAGGGCGTTTTACGAGCATTCCGTCGGTAGAGAGAAGGGTCAACATTTCCTCTTCGGTCATTGAAGGAAGTTTTGTTTTTAATTCGAGAGATTTATAGAGTAATCCACTCGTATTGAAAAAACGTTTAAGCGGCAACCCGCTTTTTTGATACCATTCAGTCAATTCAGAGAGCGTCGGATTATCGGTCTTGATATCTCTCAATTCATATTCGACATTATTTTCATCGAGCCAGTTTTTAGCCCTTTGACAGGTCGTACATTTGGGATAACAAATAAATTTCAGCATAATTACCCTCGCGTTAGTTTTGTTTTTTCATTATACCACAAGGCGATAATTTGTTCAACAAAAAAGCGGAGTTTACACTCCGCCTTTTTATTTGTTTTTAGCGTTCGTTATCGGTAACGGGGTTTGCGCTTATAAGAGCAACGTCGCCGATAAGCACGTGTGCGCCGGTCTTATTAGGAGTAGTCACCTCAACCTTGACGTAACGCGCGTCAGAGTCTACGTCGGAGGATACCGAATATACGCCGCCGACGGTAGCAAAGCTCTTGAAGGTTGCAACCGCAACGTAGTCCTTACCGTTTTCGGAAACGTAAACAACGATCTTTTCGGGAGCGTAGGTGTTGAGCGCATTATCAGCCATAAAGCCGTAAGTTATCTCAACTCCGTCAACAGCCATTTCCGAGCCGAGGTCAATAACGAGCGAACCAACGTTATTTTCGGTATTCTGATATACGGTCGTGTTATCAATTATACCGTCGTTATTAGCGTCGTTATAGTCGGTACGGAATGCGTACCAATCAGCGTTTCTCGTTTCGGTAGTATTGCTTACCGAAGAAGAAGTATAGCCGTCGGTAATGTTACCGGTAAAGAGGTTGTAATTTTGAGTTCTTCCGCTTCCGTTAGAGGAAAGAACGGTGTCGGTATATTTTGCGCCGAGCGCGAGGTTGGTATTCACGGGAATAACAGCTTCGAAGCTACGGCTGCCCCAGTTATCAAGGGTATCAAAGTTACCAACGGATACCGAAGGAACAGGAGAGGTAACTCCGAGAGCGGTATAGTAAACCGACGAGTTGATCTTATTAAGAACGGTAGTCTTCCAAGTATTGAAGGTTGCGGAATCGCCGCGGCCCGATCCGTAAACGGAGGGAGCGCCGATATACGCGATATCCTTAACGAACGCGGTAGTCATACCCTTAACAAACGCGTCGTTGGATTCAGCGGTGGGAGCATATCCGTTTTCATGAGCGTCCTTCAAGTACGCGTAACGGGAGATAGCGTTACCAAGCGATATACCCACAGCATTGGAAACGGTGTTCCACTGGCTATAGCCGTAAATCTTCGCAATATCGATATCCGCGTTAAGCATAGCCTCGGCGAGATACATATTACCGCCGTTATTACCTACCGCGTTGATAACACAGGTAGGAATATTGTTAGCAAGGTTGGACTTAAGAGTAGCAACAAGCTGGTTAACCGCCGTCTTCTGGTTAGCTATCTCAGCGGTAGAGTTAACGCTGAAGTCACCGCTTGCGGTAGTTCTCGTAAGAACTAGGATCTGGAGATACGAGCTGTTATAGTTAGACTTAACGACAGCACCCGCGCCTTCGATATGAGCTTCCACGGTAGTCTTAAGAGTACCGGTATCGTATTCGTCAGCGGGATAATTCTGAGTGCCGCCGAAGTACTTAACGTTAACGTTGGTGGCGTCGTCACAGTAATCGTGAGATGCAACCGCGCCGATACCGAGCAATCCGAGCTCGTCAGCACCCGCGAAGAGCGAAACGTTATCGCCGATACCTGCGTCGCTGATAAGCTTGTTGAAGTATCTGATCTCGTTAGACTGAAGGGTTTCGTTGGGGTGAGAGTCATCGACGCCGATATAGTAATGGTCGAGAGAATCACCAAGCGTGTTTATAAGCGCGGTAGTAAGCTTGAGCTTACGTACACGGGACGCATAGTATCTGTCAAGAACGTCCTGAGTAAGAGAATAGTTAGAAAGCGAGATAGTTCTGCCGTTAGTGCCCTTATCCATATAGTACGCTACGTTATCGAGCGTAAGAGCGCTGCCGGAGAGGTAATAACGGTCAACTTCGCCGTAGGAACGGAGATCGGAATATACACCGAGGTTGTAATCGAGGAAGTTGCCGGTAGATGCGAGACGCATTACGGTATCGTATGCAACAACGTAGGTGTCTTTATCCTTAGCGATTTCGCCGAGAACTTTAATTGCATCATATTCCCAAGCAAGGCTTTCATCATAGTAAACGTTGCCTTCGGAATCGAGCATTTCGGTAAGGTCGGCGAAGGAACGGGAGCCTACGAGACCGCCGGAAAGAAGCTGGTCGATAGAAACGACGTAGTTAGTAACCTTCTTACCGTTATAGCCGTTTTCGTAGATATCCTTAAGCCATTCGAGGATAGCGACTCTGTCGCCGATACGAGATTCGTCAGCGCCCTTGACCTGAGCGGTGATACCCATATTGTATCCGTACTTGGTGCCTGCGTAGAGGTCGAGACCGGTAAATGTAACTTCGGTACCGACAGTCCAGTTAGCTCTTACGTTAGCCACGGTAGAGGTCGCGCTGCCGTAATTGTTGCCTGCCCAAACGAAGCCGCCGTTGGGAATGGAAAGAGCAACGCCCTTACCGCCGAGAGCACCGCCGTCGGAGATAGCAACAATTCTATATACGTTAGCCTTCGAAGTAGGCTCGAAAGCTACGTTAACGTTCCAATAGGGGTTGGTGTAATTAGTTTTGTTCGTGTAAATAATACAGTCGCCGTTTGCACCGAGCTGTGTATTATAACCGATCACGTAGAAGTTCCAAGCGGAGGAATCGCCGCCGCCTATATTAAGATAGGTCTTGAGAGCCTCGATATCGGGAGTAATCACCTGATATCCTGCGGACATAGCGGCATAAATACCGCGGTCAAAGTTTACGGGACGGTCATCAAGAGGAATATAAGCGATTATCTTATCATCGGGAACAAGATCGGGATCGGGATTAAGCGAAGGCTCGGAAACCTCGGGTTCAGAAGGTTCGCTTACTTCGGGCTCGGAAGGTTC
>JAZRLT010000237.1:0-2801 GCA_045646995.1 Eubacteriales bacterium
AGGAGAGGATACGAGAACAGCCTTTGCATTTCCCGAAAGGAGAAGCGCACCGACGCCACGGAGAATAACTCGTCCGTCGGAGTCACCCGTACGGCTCGTAATAGCGCTCTGCATACGTGAAGCAGTATCACCCGAGGCAAAATCGGCAACGAGTGTAAATCCGTCTGTCGTTATAGCATTCTGAGAATCGCGAATTAACGCTCTCTCACCGCTGTCAATAGCCGAGAATGCTATGCCGAACTCGGCAACGAAGCCCTCAAGCACCGTCAGAGTCTTAACCGTCGGGTCAAGGCAAACCATAAAGCTGCCGCCGCGACCGGCGTACGCCTTAAGGCGGTCGTACTCGGTAATAAGCGTCGAGCCCTCAGCCCCGCGCTCAAAATCGGATATGGGATTAGAGATAATAACGAGCTCGGCATCCTCGGGAACGTCGTTCTTTCTCAGATTAAGCTCCTTTACGTTATAGCCGGCGGCGGTAAGAATATTAAAAAGCGTACCGTTTGCCGTCTCGCCGTGGCCTACCGTCATATACGCCGTGCCGTGATTATCAGAAAGCGCCCAAAGCACGGATGCGGCAAAGGTTTCCTCACCGTTATACGAGGTGATATAAAGGCTATCGTCAAGAGTGTAGAAATCAATATAACCCGTTCCGCTGTAGCTGTCGGTCAGTACGCGGTAGGAGGTTTCGGTCGAGAAAATGACCGTAGTCTCGTTTATCAGGTTCTTGCCGTCATTCTGATAAAGCGCAAGCTCCTCGGCAACAGACCTGCCGTCCGAGTCAAGCTTGGTTATCGCGTTAACGAAGCGAAGATTGATAAAGCCATCATACTTTTTCTCAAACTCACGGGCGGTTTCAAGCACGAATTTTCCCGTATTGTGGGAGGCAACACTGTCCTCGTATGAGCAGAAGGTTACCGTCACGCGCCTGCCGTCGTTTATGTATTTTTCAAAAAGCAGGTCGGACGCCGAGGAGATTGATAAATCGTCCTCCTTGGGTGAGTAGAGATAAAGCGGAAGCACGCTCGAGAGCGTATAAATAATTATGTTTACGAACACTACCGCAGCAATAACTATCGAAGTAAGCACTGCCGACGGGAAGTTGCGCCCTTTAAAATACGACGCAAGTTTTTGTTTTATTTTTTCCATTTTAAGCTATTCCTTCGTTTGGCTGTGTCTCTTAATTGTATCTTCTGCGGTCATAAACGCGGATTGTCAAATAGAAGAACACTCCGGCAACCGACAGATAATAAACCACCGAGGCGAGGTCGAAGTAACCGTTTGTAAACGTGGAAAATCTTGTGAACACAGAGAGCGAGTCAAACACGTATCTCAGCCAGAAATTAGTGGGAAGAAGGCTGCTGATAATTCCAACGGCAAGAAGACCGAGGATAATTCCCATAGTTCCGATAGCCGCGCTGAGCTGATTTTCGGTAAGCGAGGATACGAAAAGACCTATGGAAATAAATACGAGTCCGACGAGCAGAAGCGCAACGATATTTCCAAGCAAGGTTGCAACATTAAGAGTCGCGTAAGGGAGAAGAAGAAGGAAGTAAAGCGAGGTGAAAATAACCGCGCCCGCGAAAATAACGTAGCAGGCAAGAAGCTTGCCGAGCACCATAGATGTGATGGAGATAGGCGAGGTCAAAAGAAGCTGCTCGGTCTTAGCCTTGCGCTCCTCGCTGAAGGATTTCATAGTAAGTATAGGAAGCATTACACCACACAAAATCAGCATAAGTGTAAAGTACGAGCTAACGTCCGCGCTCATTGAAAAGAGCGTCGTATAGCAAAATACTATTCCCGCAACGGCAAGGAAAAGCACCAAGAAAACGTATCCTATTACGCCGGTGAAATAGCCGCGCATTTCTCTTTTAAATATAGCTGTCATTTTTTTACCTTACCTTTCCTCTCTGCGAGCGCGACGGCTCTTTACCTTAACACCGCCCGCCGACTCAGAGCTTTCAACAAGTCTGATAAACACCGTCTCAAGGTCGGTGCCAACCGGCTTCAAGCCAATCATATACCAATTATTCGTCGCGCAGAGATTGAAGAGAGATTTTCTTATATCAACACCGCTTGCCGCCTCAATAACGTAAACGGTCGCGTCACTCTCCTTGCCGCTGACACTAACGCCCGACGCGCCGTGGAGCGAAAGAATTGCCGATTTAACGTCCTTTTCCGGACCGCAGATCTTTGCCTCGTAACGATAACCGTCCTCTATCGTCTTGGTGATATCGTCGGTTTTTGCATCGGCAATAATCCTGCCCTTATTAATAATGATAACTCTCTCGCAGACAGACTGCACCTCGGCTAAGATGTGAGTTGAGAGAATAACCGTATGTCTCTTACCGAGTGTACGAATAAGATTTCTGACCTCGATTATCTGCTTAGGGTCAAGGCCGACGGTAGGCTCGTCGAAAATAATTACCTTCGGGTCACCGATTATCGCCTCGGCAATACCCACGCGCTGCTTATATCCCTTCGAGAGATTTTTTATAAGTCTGTTCTTCACGTCGGCTATGCGAACAACCGAGAGAATTTCATTTATATGTGCCTCGCGGTCAAGCTTGCAGCCCTTAAGCTCGTAGACGAAGTTAAGGTACTCAAGCACCGTCATATCGGGGTAAAGCGGAGGCTGCTCGGGAAGGAAGCCAATAAATTTCTTCGCCTCAATGGGATTTTCAAGAATATTTATTCCACCGACGTATGCATTACCGGAGGTGGCAGAGAGATATCCCGTAAGAATATTCATCGTAGTACTCTTTCCCGCGCCGTTAGGGCCGAGAAGACCGACGATCTCACCC
>JAZRLT010000238.1:0-2217 GCA_045646995.1 Eubacteriales bacterium
CTCGACGGTCCTTGTGTATAATGGGTAGTTATATGTAATAAACAAAATAGAAAACGTTGCCAATTTGTTACGTTGGATTTTCACTTAATACTTTGTATCATTTGTTTTGTTTCGGACCGTCGAGGACGCCGGTCCCTACGATTTTAATTGTTTCGTTTTTCTTTTAAAAAACGCTGTCATCCCTCACTTCAACCCCGCACTACTGCGAGAGGTGATGATTTTTCATAGCAAAAAGACATAAAAAACGAGAAAACGGAGTTTTGGCTCCGTTTTCTTTCCTTAAATTTCTTATTGATTATTGGTCTTTTTGCGGTGTGCACCGCTATGCCAAGCGCAATTACTGTGCGAAATATGCGGATTTGATTGCAATATAGTCAAACATATTGAGCTTGCCGTCGCCGTTGACGTCTGCGGAAGCCTGTTGCTCCTCGGTAGCGTCGTTCTTCATACAAAGCGATTTGACGGAAACGTAGTCGAACATATTGAAGTTGCCGTCGCCGTTGATATCGTAATTAGGCTTGCTTTCGAACTTGTCGGGAAGCTGTTCTGCGGTGTAGTCGGAGTAGGAAAGGATACGTACGTTTTCGCCGTTGATTTCGACGGTGTATTTTCTGCCGGTTCCGTCGGATTCGAGGATTCTGTAAAATCCGTCGGGTCCGTTTTCGTATACGACACCGCGATATTCAAGGGTGTAGTTTTCTTCGTTCATGATAGAATAAAAGTAGTCCCATTTATCCATTCCTTCGGGAAGGTCGGCTTCGTCGAACACTTCGTCGAGGTATTCATAATTTATCGTAGCGTAATAAACGTCGTAGGTCGTGCCGTTGTCGATATAACCGATATATTCTCTCGGAGCCATTATTCCGCCGTATCCGCCCATAAAGTAAGCGCGATAGGTGTCGGTTTCGGAATCGTAATCGCAGGTGCTTTTTGCGAGCTCCAAAAGCTCGTCGGTGAGGGCAAGCTTGCTATCGAGTGCCGCTACGAAATCAGCGGCGGGGACGATATAATATTCTACCCATTCGCTGTCGTATTTGCTGTATACGGGCACATAAAACTCGCTGTTGTAAAGGTCTCTTTGAACGATTTCAAGAACTCGGTATTCGACCCCGTTATATCCGTTCGAGAAATAATCGATGGTGCCGAGTGCGTTAACAAGTGTGTTTTCGACGGCTTCGTCATAAACCGCGGTTGTGGGTACTGCGCATATTGCGGAAAGAAGAACGACCGCCAAAACGAGAGATAAAAGCTTTTTCATAATTAAACCTCACTTTGTTTATTAAAAAAGCGGTTCGATTAGGAACCGCTTCTTTTTGTTATTTAACGATAACTCTTACAACGCCCGAGATCTTCGCGATATCTGCAACTACGGAATCAACGATCTTGTCGTTGCTGTCGAAGATAGAGACTGCGTTGTTACCCTTTGCCTGCGAGAGAAGCGATTCGATGTTAACGTTGTCGCTTGCGAGCGCGCCGGAAATTTGGGTGATGATGTTGGGTACGTTGTCGTGGAGAACGAGAATTCTGCTCGCGGTGGAGCGGGGGAATACGATTTCGGGGTAGTTCACGCTGTTGCGGATGTTGCCGTTTTCGATGTAATCGATAAGCTGTTCAGCCGCCATAACCGCACAGTTGTCCTCCGATTCGGGGGTAGAAGCGCCGAGGTGGGGGATACATACAACGTGGGGAACACCGAGAAGCTCTTCGCTCGGGAAGTCGGTGACGTAGGAAGCAACCTTGCCGCTTTCGAGCGCTTCGATAAGGTCGGCGGTGTTAGCGAGATCGCCGCGGGAAAGGTTGATTATGCGGACGCCGTCCTTCATTTTAGCAATGTTTTCCTTGTTGATGATGCCTCTGGTAGAGGGAAGAGAAGGAATGTGGTAGGTGATGTAATCGCAGTTAGCGTAAATATCGTCGTAGGATTCGTCAAGCTTGACTGCACGAGAAAGCTGGAGCGCGTTCTTGACGGTGATGTAGGGGTCGCAACCCTCAACCTTCATACCGAGGCTGTGAGCGGTGTTTGCAACCATACCGCCGATAGCGCCGAGACCGATAACACCGAGGGTCTTACCCTTGATCTCGGTTCCGCCGAAAGCGGATTTGCCCTTTTCAACCGCCTTTGCGGCATCGGGATTGTCCTTAAGTGTCTTTGCCCAATCAATTCCCGCAGTGATCTTTCTCGCGGCGAGGAAGAGTGCGCAGATCGCAAGCTCTTTA
>JAZRLT010000239.1:0-3405 GCA_045646995.1 Eubacteriales bacterium
AAGACGGTTCAGGCGGCGCTCGAGGAAGCCTTCCGCTCGTTTATTCCGAGAGGTAAATTCCCCGGATGTGTTATCTTCGTTTCGCTCGCCCCCGAGCTTACCGACGTTAACGTTCACCCCGCGAAGACCGAAATAAAGTTCGCCTCCGAGCGCGACGTTTTCCGCGCCGTGTATTATGCGGTGAAGAGTACTCTTGAGGCTGTACCCGACGAAAAGCCTTTGGGCGAAACGGTTCCCGTATATGGCGAAAAAACGGTTATCGAGAAAACCCCGATAATTGATAACAGCGAGATTGCCGAAACTTACCGCGTTGAAACTCCCGTGCGTGAGCCTAAGATACGCGAGGTGGAATTCTTCCCGAGGACCGAACCCGAAAAGCCTGTAATAGTTAAAAGCGCTACCGCGTTTCGCGCGGATATCGGCGAGGACGATCTCGTTTCCTCCGATAATAATATGACCTTCGGCGACAGTATGCCTGTATATACAGTTCCCGAAAAAGCGGACGTCGCTCCCGAGCCCGAAACAGAGCCCGTTTCCGAGCCTCAGCAGATACTAATCGAGCCCGAGCGACCCGTATGGAGAATGATAGGTCAGGCATACGATTCTTATATCTTCGTTGAAACCGAGGAAAATATCCTCGTTATCGATAAGCACGCGGCGCACGAGCGTATAATTTACGAACGTCTCGCCGCTAATAAGGAGCTTCACGTTCAAGAACTTTTAGCAGGTATTCCCGTAACTCTCGGTCGTGAGCAAACGGCGATTCTTCTTGAAAACTCCGATTATTTAGAGGAAAAGGGCTTTAAGGTCGAGGATTTCGGAGAGGGAAGTATAATCGTCCGCACCGTTCCGATGACGCTCTCGAACGTTAAGGGCTTGAATTCGATTTTAGAAGACTTTGCCCGCGTTCTTTCGGACGGAAACGGCTTGACCTTCGAGGAGCGTTGTGACCGCGCCTTGTATACCGTCGCTTGTAAGGCGGCGCTAAAGGCGGGAATTAAAAACCGACCCGAGGACGACGAGAACGTCGTTAAGATGCTTGCGGATAATCCGAGCCTCCGTTACTGTCCCCACGGCAGACCGTTTATTAAACAAATCCCGAAGAGGGAAATAGAAAAATTTTTCGATAGGTAATTATTATGAGCTTTACTATACATAAAACCTGCGGTAATGCGCGAACCGGCACCTTCAATACCGTTCACGGCGATATTCAAACCCCCGTTTTTATGAACGTCGGCACCTCTGCCGCGATAAAGGGCGGTATCTCGACGGGCGATCTTAAGCATATCGGCTGTCAGGTCGAATTATCCAATACCTACCACCTCCACGTCCGTCCGGGCGAGGACGTCGTTTATCAACTCGGCGGAATCCATAAATTCTTTAATTGGGATAAGCCCGTTCTTACCGACAGCGGCGGATTTCAGGTTTTTTCGCTTGCCCAGCTTCGTAATATAACCGAAGATGGCGTTACCTTCCAATCCCATATGGACGGTGCGAAGATATTTATGTCCCCCGAGGTCAGTATGCAGATCCAATCGAAGCTCGCCTCGACTATCGCTATGGCGTTTGACGAATGCCCCTCCTCCCGCGCCGACCATAAATATATAAGTAACTCGGTTGACCGTACCACCCGTTGGCTCTATCGTTGTAAGGAAGAAATGGATAGACTCAATTCGCTTCCCGAAACGATTAATAAGGATCAGATGCTCTTCGGTATCGGTCAGGGCGGTGTTTTCGACGATATCCGTATCCGTCATATTCAGGAAATCGCCCAGCTTGACCTTCCCGGCTATGCGGTCGGCGGTCTTGCAGTCGGTGAAACCGCCGAGGAAATGTATAAGGTTCTCGACGCGGTGTTGCCCTTCTATCCGACCGATAAGCCCCGTTATCTTATGGGCGTAGGTACTCCCGTAAATATTCTCGAGGCGGTGGATAGAGGTATCGACTTCTTCGACTGCGTAATGCCCTCGCGTAACGCTCGCCACGGAAACCTCTTTACGAGCGAAGGCCTTATGAACCTTAATAATTTTAAATATCAGCTCGATTCTCGTCCTATCGACGAAAATTGCGATTGTCCTGTGTGTCAGTCCTATTCTCGCGGATATATCCGTCACCTCTTTAAGGCTCGCGAGCTTCTCGGAATGCGCCTTTGCGTTATCCATAACCTTTATTTCTATAATAAGCTTATGGAAAAGATACGCGCGGCAATTATGGAGGGTAACTGGAAGTCCTTTAAGGAAGAGCAGGTATATATGCTCGGCAAACGCGCCGAATGATTTGGGGATGTTAAAAACCCTTGGAACGCATAAAAAGAAAAATCAATTATTTTATGTTGTTTCAAATTTGTACGTTGTTCAAAAAGGGTTTCTCTTATAGGAACTATTGTATTTTTTATGCTATGAAAAAGTCGGAACCTCTCGCAGTACAGTTGTACAGCTTCGGGTTCCGATTTTCCATTCCAAGACTTTTTTCCTATCCCCAAGAAGAAGTTAAATCGCCATTCTGATTCGAAATCTGCGTGTGCTTTTTTGGGGGATGTTAAAAAGCCTTGAACGCATCAAAAGGATATATTATTATTTTGTGATTGACAATCGCGGCGAGTTGTGATAGAATACCTAAGCGGTTTGCGGATGTGTCGGAACTGGCAGACGAGCCGGTCTTAGAAACCGGTGCATATGCGTGCAGGTTCAAGTCCTGTCATCCGCACCAAAACAGAAAAGCACCCCTCGCGGGTGCTTTTTGGTTTTGATATAGGCAAGGAAGGACTTGAAGGCCCCACACAAACACAAAAAAAGAGGGAGAACGTCTCCCTCTCTTTTTTATTCAATTAGTCCTCGGAAATTTTACGTTCGACTTCCTGTGCCTGAGTTGCGGGGTCGAAGTTATACATCGGTTCGATGTTTTCCTTGTTCTTGACGCGCTTGAGGTAGTTCTTCGTGATCTTAACGACGAGCGGAGAGAGCGCGAGAACACCGATAAGGTTGGGGATCATCATAAGACCGTTGAACGTGTCCGAAATATCCCATGCGAGCGAAGAAGTAAGTACTGCACCGAAAATAACGGTGATAACGTGAATAATACGGAAAATGAAGGTCGTCTTTGCGCCGAAGAGATATTCCCACGCTTTCGAGCCATAGTGCGACCAGCCGAGAACGGTCGTGAACGCGAAGAGGAACATTGCGATTGCGATGAACTTCTCGCCGATGTTGCCCCAGGAGAATACCGAGTTGAACGCACCGCCGACGAGGGCCGCATCGGTGTAGCCCTGTGCGATCTCACCGGTCACGACGTTGAATACGCCGCCCTCGAGGCCGCCTGCAGTAAGGATTACGAGTGCGGTCATGGTACAAACTATCATAGTGTCGGTGAACACCTCGAAGATGCCCCACATACCCTGCTTTACGG
>JAZRLT010000240.1:0-10117 GCA_045646995.1 Eubacteriales bacterium
GAAGAAGCTGCTGAATAATTTCAGTAACATAAAAAGGACAGGTCTTAAACCTGTCCTTTTGTTATTTCAGTTATCACAAACGTAATGTCATTCTTCTGCTTTGCCAAGCTTCGTTATATCGTTTTTTATCCTAAATAATACGCTCAAATACATAACTGCCGAAACGTAGGTCGTAGGAGAAAGCAAAATGTTAATTACGTGTAGATATATTTTTCTTGAGGTTTCTTCCATAGGATGCGTACCGGCCAATAAACTGAATATGAGTTGAAAAATAAATTTATAGAAAAGCACGAACGTTGAATAAGCGCCGATGATGCATAAAACTGCCGTAAAAACAACCTTGCAGAATAATGCTAAAATCAAAGCGTTGGCCGTGCCCTTGGGATTGCCATTCTGAATAAAATCGATTACAGCCTTGACGACACACATAGTGATCATAAATTGTATCGCAAGAGGAATAAGCGAAATCATCGAGGCGTAGTTTATACCGCTATAAAGTAATAAGACCGTTTTTTCGATAGATATCGCAGAATTGATTATGCTCGCGATAGCTACTAATAATAAACCGTCCTTGCTCTTACTTAATCCTAAACAATGACGTCGGAATATGAATAGACCGATAAATAATAACGTAAAGCTTATAAATGAAAGGATATCGAGAACGATCGGAACCCAATTAGGTATACCGAAATCAAGCTGATAAACAAGTACTGAAAAACGGCTTGAAATCTTTTCGATAACCATAGTTACCGCACTGTAAATGATTCCGATCAAGAAGATTTTCGTCGAAAAATGCTTCTTTATGATGTCATTGAAGGTATCACGAATCATACAAACACCCCTTTCTGTACCCTCATTATACCATTCAATTATTAATAAGTAAAGTCTGATTTATTAAAATACACTTCTGTTGAACTTGACATTTTACTCCCTCTGTGCTAATGTGAAATTGTAGAAAATCCGGAGGTGCGATATGGCTTCTAAAACCAAAAAAGCGTTAGCGAGTATATACGCTCTCGGCTCGTCCAAACTCTTTATTTCAGTTGTAATAGTGAATGTTCTGTCTATAATATTTTCTCTTGTGCATTCTTTTGTTCCCTATAATGCAAATATATATACGATTGTTATAAATGTCTTGTTTTTCGGTGTATGTTTGTTTGAAATATACGGCGCGATTTTGATCTACCGCGGATGTAAGAATAGCGAAATATCCGCTCGCGGATTTTCGTTAGTATATTTCGGCACTTTAATCGACGTAATTCTTGCAGTGATATATTATATTATCTCAATAATCTCCGTCACAATCCCGATTGCTGATGGTTTTAGTGAAAGCATATTTGTTGTGCTGTTTACCGCATTCTTTCTTGTTTTCGTTATATCACTTTCATTACCGTTTATGATTGTGGAATTAAAAGCGATTCTGTATCTGAAAGATATTGAAAAGAATATAACTGTCCGCCCCAAAAAGCTTATAGCTTGGTTTGTTATTGAATTGATAATGCTGATGGGCGGGGTACTTACGCTGTTTATCACTATATTCAATTCTCTGTCCGCCCTTGTTGCCGACTTCAGCGCATTAGGTGTTGTCTCCTTGGTGTTGAATTCGCTGACTTATATTTTGGATATCATTTCGCTTTCGCTTTCCGTGACTTTGATTGCTAAATTTAATAATATAATGGATAAATTTATTCATAAGGAGAACTAATTATGGACGTTTTAAAAATCGGCGTAGTCGGCGCGGGTAATATCGCACGTAGTGCCCATCTTCCTGCGTATAAACAGTTGACTAACTGTAAACCCGTCGCAATTTGCGATATCGATTTTGAAAGAGCGAAAGCGGTTGCCGCCGAATTCGGTATTGAGGAAGTTTATTCTTCCGTCGAAGAAATGCTCGAAAAGTCGGATATCGATGCTGTAGATATCTGTACCTGGAATAATGCCCATAAGGACGTTCTCATAGCCGCCGCAAATAAGGGTAAGCACGTTATGTGCGAAAAGCCTCTCGCGATGAATCTAACCGACGCGCTCGAAATGGAAAAGGCTGTCAAGGAAAACGATATCGTCTTCTTCCTTGCCGTTCCTTCGCGCTTCGGTTATGCTAATATGTATCTCCGTGATATGTACGATAGGGGCGAATTAGGCGACGTTTATTACTCTAAAACCACTAATATCCGCCGCCGCGGTACTCCTTCGGGTTGGTTCACCGATAAGAAGACCTCGGGCGGCGGACCCGTAATCGATATCGGTATTCATAGAATCGATGCCGCTTGGTATCTTATGGGTACGCCTAAACCTACCCGTGTTTCTGCTAACGTTTATAACAATATCGGCGACTACCAAACTAAGGGCGTCGGACGTTGGCAGGGTACTCCTTGCCCCGATAATAAATTCGACTGTGAGGATTCGGGCGCAGGTGTTATCCATTTTGAAAACGGCGCAACTATGCTTTTCGAGGCAAGCTGGGCGATAAACGCTCCCGAAAAGAGCGAAACCCTTATCTGCGGTACTAAAGCAGGTGCAACCGTCGAGCCTCTTGTTATCTACGGTGAACGTAACCAATATCTCTCTACCGACGCGGTAACGGTTAATCCCGCTAACGATAAGGTTAAATTGGAAATCGAACATTTCGCCGATTGCGCATTGAAGGGCGATAAAAATACTAAATATCCTATCGATCAAGCAGTCGATATGCAAAGAATGCTTCAGGCAATCTACGATTCCGCCGAATGCGGTAAAGAAATTGTTTTGGGAGAATAATTATGAAAAGTTGTATAAGCACGTATAGCTACTACCGTCTTTACGTTGAAAGCGATTTTACACGCTTTGATGCGATAGATAAAACCAAAGAACTCGGTTGCTCGGGTATCGAGCTCGTTTTGGACGATAATACTCCCGACGGCTCTACTCCGCTCGAACACGCTCTTGCCTTGACCGCACACGCAAAAGAAGTCGGTCTTGAAGTGCCGATATATACGACCGGCGCTAACTTCTTCGTTCCCGACCCCGAAAGGGAAGTAGAGCGCATCTGTAAGCATATTGATATAGCGTCCGAATGCGGTATTCCGCTCCTTCGCCACGACGTAACCTATTCCTACTACGAAGGCTACGAGGGCGTTAAGACCTATAAAAAGGTTATCGAAGCGGTTGCACCCTATATCTCCAAGGTTGCCGATTACGCTAAGAGCAAAAACGTAACCACCTGCTCCGAAAATCACGGTAGATTGATGCAGGACAGCGATAGAATGCTCGAGCTTTTCGATGCGGTAAATAATAAAAACTACGGATTCTTGTGCGATATCGGTAACTTCGGCGGTGTTGACGAGAACTGCTCTACCGCTGTTGCGAAATTGTTGGACCTTATCGTCCACGTCCACGCGAAGGACTGCTTTACCCGCTCGGGTATGTCCTATAACCCCGGACGCGGATTTAACGTGTCCCGCGCGGGTAACTACCGCCGTGCGACTATTTTCGGTCACGGCGACGTTCCCTCCTTCCAAATTCTCCGCGCTATAAAGAATTCAGGCTACGACGGATACGTTTCTATCGAATTTGAAGGTATGGAATCGGTTCTCGACGGCGTTTCTATCGGTGCCGAAAACCTTAACAGAATGATATCTGACCTCGAAAGGTAATTAATAATGCGTATTATAAACGGTAACGTGCTTCTCGGTAGTGAAAACCGTTTTGTTAAAACCGACATAACTGTCGAAAACGAAATAATAAAATCCTTTGGCGAAAATACGTCCGACGGTGAAATATTCGATGCCGAAGGGCTGTACGTAATTTCGGGCTTTATCGATACCCATATACACGGCTGTGTCGGTGTTGAATTTGCATCTCCCGACGAGGATTTTTCTAAGGCATCCGAATGGCTCGCAAGTGAGGGCGTAACCTCTTATGCGGCGACGGTCCGCGCTATGACTCCCGATAGAGTCGTTTCGGCGATAAAAAATATCGTACGTGAATCGAAAAGGGAAGTCACGGGTGCGTCCGTGCGCGGTATCAATCTCGAGGGCCCCTTCGTGTCTAAAACGAAAAGCGGCGTTATGAATCCGCCCGACGTCGAATGTACCCCTGACACAGTCGCCCTCTTTTCGCGCGAGAGCGAAGGAATGCTCAAGATAATGACTCTTGCTCCCGAATGCGATAATGCGCGCCTTGCGGCCTCTGAGGCTGTCAGAAACGGCATAAACGTCTCGGTAGGTCATACCGACGCTACTTTTGCCGAAACCAAAGCGTTAATTGAAGCGGGTGCTACACGTGCGACGCATATTTTTAACGCTATGCGCCCCCTTTCCCACCGCGAAACGGGAGTGCTCGGCGCGGTACTGACCGATGATAGAATAAATTGTGAAATGATCTGCGATTTCGTTCATCTTGACGCCGCTGCTATGGAAATAGTCTACCGCTTGAAGGGATATAAAAATATAACCTTGGTAAGCGATACCGGCTTTATGTCGGGTCTCGGAGACGGCGAATACGTCGTTGACGGAAGAAAACGTATCGTAAAGGACGGTATCTGCCGTAACCCCGAGGGACGAATTGCGGGAAGCTGTGTTTCTATGCTCGTAGGAGCTAAAAACCTTTTATCAATGGGTGTTCCGCTTGAAGAAATTTCCGTTATGGCGTCATTGAACCCCGCTAAAGCGCTGGGGATTGATAATGATACGGGAAGTATTGAATTAAATAAAAAAGCAGACCTTATAGTCTGCGATAAAGAGTTAAACGTAAAAGCTGTTTTCGTAAACGGCAGGAGAGTAAAATGAACTATAGAATAGGTGTCGATATCGGTGGTACAAGCGTAAAATTAGCCGTAGTCGATGAGAATTATAAAGTGTTCGATAAAATGCGTATACCTACGGGAAAAAATATTACGGCGGATTATCTTATAAACGAGATAATCGAAAGCTGTCGCGTTCTTATGGCGAAGTATAACGTCGTTTCGGTAGGTATCGGCTCTGCGGGTCAGATAGACCCTGTAAACGGTGTCGTTATCCGCGCGGGTAATCTGCCTTTCAGAAACGAACCCGTCGCCGTCAAGATATCCGATTCTCTCGGAATCCCCGCTTTTATCGATAACGACGGCACCTGCGCTCTTATCGGCGAAAAGACCGCGGGCGCTTGTAAGGGATTTGACGATGCGGTGATTATAACTATCGGTACGGGTATCGGCGGCGCTATTATGATGAATGACCGTATGATACGCGGCCATAATTTCCGTGCGGGTGAGCTCGGCCACTTTGTTATCGACCGTAACGGCGAGGAATGTGATTGCGGTCTCCACGGCTGCTTTGAGCAATATGCTTCCGCCTCTGCGCTTATCCGTCAGACCCGCGCAGCTGCTGAGCAAAACCCTGAAAGTGTTTTGGCGAAGCTTTGCGAAAACGGTATCGACGGTAAGACCGCCTTTGATGCTAAAGAGCAGGGCTGTCCCGTGGCAACTGCCGTGCTTGATGAATACGGCCATATAATCGCCGACGGTATAAATAGCCTCGTTTATATCTTCCAACCTCAAATGATCGTGCTCTCGGGCGGTATTGCTAATCAGGGAGAGTCTCTTTTGAATCTCTTCCGCCATCGCTTGCTTACCGATATTAAGGTTGCAACAACCTCGTTAGACGGTAACGGCGGTATCATCGGAGCTGCATTATTAGGCACCGATCACGCGCGCTAGGCATAATAACACAGAACGCACAAAAAGGTTTTTATCAAAGACCTAATTGTGCGTTCCTTTTTAATTTGTTTGATTATCCTGTAAAGGTTTGTAATTAAGGTATCATTGTATTTTTTATTCTGCGTCATTAAATGGTGTCATCCTGAGCGGAGGAAAACAATCAAAAAATTGTTTTCTGAAGTCGAACTTTTTTCTGTCGAAAAAAGCGATTGGAACGAAGTTTCAATCGGGATCTCGTGCAAATTCGGAGAACACACAAATATTTAGCCGTAGGGTATTGCGTCCCCGACGGTCCTTTACAAAACGATTTACATCTTGCGACTATTAACATCAAGAACGCAACAAATAAAACTGTAGGGACCGGCGTCCCCGACGGTCCGCTTTGTGATGTTATCTATTCAACCTCAATATCCTCTAAGTCGTAGAACTTCGAATTATAAAGCAAAACTGCGCTTGTAGGATGCTTCTTGTTAACCACCGCATAGTAGATATCGCCTTCGCTTATCGTGTAGGTCTGCTCAAGCGAAATTACCTGCCTTCCGCATTTGTAAAGATACATCGCGTGCTCGGTGTAGTAATGAGCGTGACCGTGACGCCAACGCCGTTTTATTTTGTCGTCGGTAACAACACGCTGTACGTCGTCGGTGATCAGTATGTAATTTCCCTCGGTAACATTCTTAAGTCCTTTCCAGTGTGCATAAAGCACGAATATAGCCGCAAAAATGGGAAGAGCTATCAAAATGGTGTATATAACCTCGGGCCAAGGCTCGATAAGTCCGCCAAACGCATCCGACAAATTGAATAATGCTACAAGGAATATCATCATTATCAATATGATGCCGCACGATATAATTCCTACTGTAAAACCGGCTTTTTCACTTGCGATAAGCGCCTTGTGGATGATTTCGGGCGTGATTACCTTCTTGCCCTCGCCCTCTTGCTCGGCTTCGGTGCTTTTACTTTTGTAATTTGCCATTTTTTCTTACGAAACGACGTTTCGCTTTTCTCCCTTCAAAAATGCTTCTATGTTCTTACAAATCTCGTCTAAGCAACGTCTTCTCGATTCGAAAGCGCCCCAAGCCATGTGAGGTGTAAGACAAACGTTTTCGAGATCCTTTATTTCCTGATAGGGATGTCCTTCCTGCATAGGTTCGACCGAATATACGTCACATCCGAAGAATCCGAATTTACCCTTCTTTACTGCTTCGCTGACAGCTTTTTCGTCCAAAACTGCACCTCTCGCAACGTTGACGAGGAAAACACCGTCCTTCATCATCGCGATTTCCTTTTCGCCTATCATACCGCGCGTTTCATCGCTTAACGGAACGTGTACGGTAATAATATCCGATTCACGGAGCAGAGTTTCAAGGTCAACACATTCCACTTCTTCAATAGGCGTACGCTTGTTTGCGATTACTCTGCAACCCAATGCTTCCGCCGCGATGCCGACCTTTTTGCCGATGGCACCGTACCCGATTATACCCCAGGTCAACCCGTCAAGCTCGTGAAAAACGGGTGTTAGAATGTTTTGTACACCGCCCTTAGTGTAACTTCCGTCGGTTACGGATTTTTTGAATATATCGAGATTTACAGATGCGGATAAAACCATCGCGAGAGTCAACTGAGATACCGAATTTACCGAATATCCGGCTACGTTGCAAACGGTAATGCCTCTTGCTCTGCAATAATTTATGTCGATGTTGTCATATCCCGTCGCCGTAACGCAAATAAGCTTTAAATTCTTCGCGTTTTTAAGAACCGCTTCGTCCATTTTGACCTTGTTTACGATACAAATATCACATTCTCTTACGCGCTCTTCGACCTCGTCTCTCGCCGTGAGAGGGAAAGAAACAACCTCTCCGAATCGCTCGAAAACCGATATATCCATATCTCCGCCTAAGGTCGCGGCGTCAAGTATAGTAATTTTCAGATTGCTCATTATAAATCCTCGGGTGAATATAGATTTCTTTCGAAAAGTATATCATATTATCAACGTTATGTCAAATTTTCTATTGAAATAACGATTGTTTTTTTGTATAATATACTAAATATATGTCTGATGAGGTACTGTTATGAAAGCATACGAAATAATCGAAAAACTCTTTACCTTCGGCTCGGATTTTAATTATACCCAAACCTGTGATACCTTGAAATGCGGCAGCCCTTATGCCGACGTAACCAAGGTTGCCGTTGCAATGTTTCCGACAGTTGACCTTATAAAGGAAGCGCACAAGTGGGGAGCGGAACTTTTGATCGTTCACGAACCCGCTTATTATAACCATATGGACGACCATTCCGATGAATTGGTTGAAACTAAAAAACGTGAGCTTTTGGAATCAACGGGTATGACTATGTACCGATTCCACGACCATCCCCACCGTAACTATCCCGACCTTATCGCCGAGGGTGAGTTTAAGTATATGAATCTTGATGCGGATGTAGAGTTCACTCGAGACTTCGACTTGGTACGCGCTAAATTCCACAAACCCGTAACTCCCGTCGAGCTTTGTAAGCTTATCGAGGAACGCTTGGGTATTAAGCATCTCCGTATCTGCGGTACCCGCGACGTTCCCTGTACTAACCTTTCCGCTATGTTCGGTGCCCCCGGCGACGTAATGCACGAGCTTTCACGCCCCGAAACCGAAATGCTTCTTATCGGCGAGACCTGCGAATGGCGCTTGGGTGAATATGCCCGCGACGCTTCCCAGCTCGGTATTAATAAATCCTTGATTATAATGGGTCACGTCGGATCCGAAAGAGCGGGTATGGTTCATACCGCCGACTTACTTGCCGAAATGATCCCCGAGGTAGAGGTTAAATATTTCGAATGCGGTGAAGTCTTTACTTACACCGATTAAGGAGATTATATGAATTTTCTTGAAATTGCCGAAAAACGTCAGTCCTGCCGCGCTTACGATCCCGATAGGGAAGTCGAAAGCGAAAAGCTTGATTCTGTATTAGAGGCGGTGCGTCTCGCGCCTTCTGCATGCAACGGTCAACCTTACCATCTTACCGTATGCCGAGGCGAATTGGCTAAATCCGTTGCCGAAGCTACAACAAGGCTCGGAATGAATAAATTCGCTCCGCAAGCGCCCGTTGTTATCGTTATTTCCGAGGGACAGCTCGTTAAGCTTGCTAAATTGGCATCAAGTATGAAAAAGCTTGATTATCGCTCGATAGACATCGGTATCGCCGTCGCTTACCTTACCGCCGAAGCTGAGGCGCAAGGTCTTTCTACCTGTATCCTCGGCTGGTTTGACGATGAAAAGATACGCGCTTTGTGCAGCTTGGATACCCCCGTCCGTCTTGTCGTAACTCTCGGATACGCCGATAAGGACGATAAATTGTGCCCGAAGAAACGTAAATCCATCGACGAACTCGTTGAATTCAAGGGGTGATATGATGATATATACCGACCTTAAATATGATAAACTTCCGCTTCTCGGCTTGGGGTGTATGCGCCTTCCTACTCTCGAAAACGGAAAAATCGACGAAGAACATACAAGAAAAATGGTCAAGCTTGCGCTCGAAAACGGCGTTAACTATTTTGATACCGCTTATCCCTACCATAACGGTGAGTCGGAATTGGTTATCGGAAAGCTTTTAAAGGAATATCCCCGCGAAAGCTTCCGCCTTGCTACTAAATACCCCGGTCATCAAATTCTCGATGAATATGACCCGAAGGGCGTTTTTGAGCATCAGCTCGAAAAATGCGGTGTTGAATATTTCGACTACTACCTGCTCCATAATGTAAGTGAGCATTCAATAAAGACCTATATGGACCCTAAATGGGGTATACTCGAATTCTTCCGCGAACAAAAACGCTTGGGAAGAATTCGCCATCTCGGATTTTCCTCCCATGGCTCGCTTGAGAACCTTACCGAATTTCTCGATTACTGCGATAACGAGATGGATTTTTGCCAGATTCAGTTGAACTATCTTGATTGGACTATTCAATCGGCAAAAGAAAAATATGAGTTGCTGACCGAAAGAGGAATACCCGTTTGGGTAATGGAACCCGTACGAGGCGGTAAATTGGCGAATCTCCCCGAAAAGGCGTCCGAGATTCTAAAAGAATTGCGCCCCGAAGAAACAGATGCTTCTTGGTGCTTCCGTTTTCTGCAATCGCTTCCTAATGTGGCGATGATATTAAGCGGTATGTCGAACCTTGAACAATTAAATGAAAATATTAAAACCTTTTCCGAACGAAAACCGCTTGATGAAAATGAAATGAAGGCGATTTTGGAGGTTGCCGAAGAACTGAAAAATGCAGTTCCCTGCACCGCCTGCGGATATTGTAAAGAGGGCTGTCCGATGGGGTTGAATATCCCCGAGCTGATATCGCTTTATAACGATTTTAACTTTTTCCCGTCTTCGAATATAGCAGCACGTATCGAATCGCTCCCGCGTGAAAAACAACCGTCTGCTTGTATCGGTTGCGGT
>JAZRLT010000241.1:0-17543 GCA_045646995.1 Eubacteriales bacterium
TCCATTCCTTCTTTCCGACGTCATAGTACGCTTCTACATAATCGTGCTTTGCCTGACATATCCTCAAAGCAATTTCTTTAATTTCTTCCGTTGTCAATTTTTTATCATAACTCAACTCACGGTCGGAAATACGTTCGCTGAAGAAAAGGTGCTCGTGGTCGTAGCCGCAGCCTCCTATTTCATATCCGTCGGACGTCACGGGCGGATCGATATTCTTAATAACCTCCGAAACAAGGCATAGATAGCCATCGGTGATTTGAAGATAGAAGTCAGAATGTCTGCTGTAATCGGACACGTCCTCGGTTATCTTTCGCTCTGCAGCTTCAATAAGATCAGAGGTAATATACGGCACAAAATCAGCCTGCTCGTTTCTTAACTCTATCACTTCCCCGCTTTGCGGAAGTGTGAGCGTATAAACACCATCTTTTTCGGTCAAGTACTTACATTCTACCGCGGAAGCATCCTTGCTGTTCAGCTCGATCAATAGCGCATCAAAGCGGTGCGCTTCCTCGTAAGTCATTCTATACCACGGTTCGTTTTCCGACCTTATGAACATATTTCCGAAATGATAAACCGTAAGTTCTTCACCGTTTTCGTATTCAAGCGAAATAACCCAAGTCATGCCCGTGTATCCATCGAGATTTTCTTCGAAATCCGAAATTAAATTTAAATCAAAAAGATAGTCTTCGATTAATTTGGCATCGTTTCCCTCGTAATAATAATCATACCCTTCGGGCAGCGACGTTACGGAAACGCTTTTCGCACCGCGTGATTTTAAAAGCGGCGCGCTTTCCGGCTGTTTATCGTTCTGTTCTTCACCAATCTCCAGTTCTATAATATCATACAATTCTTTCATTTCCGCTTCCGAGCATTTAACCGTAAAGCTGATACGTTTATCCAAATACGTATAAACAACAATGCTATCGGTATGCAAATTAAAATAATATTTATTATCAATTTTAATTTGATAATCGCCCTCGCAATCACAAAAATCATCGCCCGCTATTTTCCCGTCAATAGCATCGCGCAGGCCGTCAACAAAAGCTTCATCCTCTATTTTGATTTCTTTTACGGAAGGCTCGCTATGGTAGGAACAAATAATCTCGGATATGCTTTCCGACTCATTAAAATAAACCACTCCAAATCTTGTGCCTATCATATTATCGGAAGTATTGCATCCGCAAAATGAAAGTGTAATAACAAACGCCAAAATGAACAATAAATATTTTTTCATACAGATAACCTCCTTAATGAAACCTTGTTTTTATAAAACAAGTCAGCCCTCTATCTTAGAGCCGCCCCATTCGACGAGGGTGAATCCATTTCTTTCGGGAGAAGTTAGGGTTTGGGACTCGATATCAACCTTTTCGGAAAGCGGCTTCCAAGACATAAACACGCGTATCGACGTATCGGGCGCGGGGATTACGGTAAGTCTCGCCGCTTCTTCGTAGTTTTCAAATTGGAAGGAAATAAGGTTGTATTCGTTGACTTCCATTTGCGGCAACCAATATACGATAAACTCGTTCGCTTCTCTTCGGTTCAGACCGAGCTTCGCGAGCGCAGATTCCAAAAACTCCGCGGTATCCTCGCCTGCGACACAAAATCCCTCGGAGAAATGGGGTTCGAACCCTCCGACGCCTTCCCAATAGAGATAGTTATATTCCATACCGTTTTTACCGATCAACGTACCGTCGGGAAACGCCGTAACCTCCCATTTTCCGTTATATTCGGGATAAACGCAGGTCAATTCGCCCGCGTAATCGAGGACGACCTCTACGTCGGTTTCTTTTTCGGGATAAAGATATATTACGGGCTTATAGTCGGCAAATTCATCGGGGTAAACGTGTTGGGAGCTTTCCGTCGAAGAGCTTTCTTCCTTATCGACACAAGCCGTAACAGAAACAAGCAATATAGCGATTACAAGAACCAACACAAATATTTTTTTCATAATACCACCTCTTTAGTATCTTCTATAAGCTATAACAGACGAAAAGTAAAAAAGTGGACAAAGTCGGGAAAGATTTTTTTAAATATCAAAACAACCGTTTTATTTCGGCGTTACTACACTTGGCATTAATTATATCGACTAATTTTTCCTTATACGGAAGGACTATAGGATCGTTATTCTTAACAACAAAAACACTAAGAAAATCATCGTGCGGGCGGTAAGAATTGCTGTATTTATCTGTATAAACAAAGACGTTCTTGCCGTTCTTCGGTATATATCTGAGCTCAACCGTTTTTACCGTTTCCCAAGGAATAAAATCCTCGCCGACGCAAGGACGGTATAAGATTATCCCTTTATCGTTATATTCCGCTCCGTCCGATTTAGTAAAGAACAAGACACACGCCACGGCAAAGGAGAGCCAAATAATTGAACATATAATTATCTTAATGACATTGTTCAAATTAAAATACGATAAAATCATCAATAAAACAAATGCACTTAACGAAGGAAACAAAACGGTTATTAAGATTCTTGATATAATTGATTTTGTCTTAAAGCTCATATTTCCCTCCTAAATGTCTTTATTTATACATAACGAATTACGGCATCGGGGATATCGTATATACATACGCAAGCTCGCTTCCTTTCGCGCTTACGTCATAAATTAAGATATTGCTGAATATCGACGTTCCCTTTTCGTACACCAACACCTCATAATTTCCGTCCATATCTACGTCGGCTATGAATACCTCAAAATCACCTTTTTCGAGCGGAAGCCAATCGTAATTATCGGAAATTCCAACCGTCTTTCCGTCAATAACGGCGGTCAAGGAATAGTGATAATAATCACCGCCGCTATACTCACCGTACGCGTCTTCAAACTGCCATTCGACAACCTCGTTATCACCGTCGCAATCGAGGTCAACGGTAATAGAATTACCGCTGTATTCGATACTTTCGGGGAAAATATCGACACCGTTATACGTACCTAAAAAGCGTTGGCTATCGATCGGGATCTCCGCCTTTATGCCCGCACAAATATGGGCTTCGCTGATTATCGCTTCGCTGTAGCATTTTATTTCACCGCAATAGGCTTCGAAAAAGCTTCCGTTTCTATCATAAAACCTAAGCGTTTTTGACGTATCGATAATATTCGTTTCGACGGTTTCGCCGTCCACATCCTCAATATAATCGTTAAGATGTCTGTCGTTATAGGGGAATTCGCGGGTAGTATGGAAACCGTCCTTATTAAACGCGCCGATAATATAGGCTTGGCCGGGACGGGAATCGGTAGTATCCCAAAAGAGGAGCGGATTCGCGATAATATTCTTTTCGGGGACAGGCTCAGGTGCGGGATGAATTTTCGAAGAATCAAATACCAAATTCCCCTCGATATCATAAACACGGGTCATTTTAAGGCTGTAATAATCGAACGTAACGGACAAATAATCTCCGATTACAGCAACCTGTGCTATATCCTCGTACTTGGAATCCTTATAGTTGTAAAAACTGCTGTCCATAAAGTTTTCGGTATAAACATAAACGCCGTCGGGCTTAAAAACAAGTAATTTTCCGCCGAATGCCGCGGCACCGATACCGTAAAGACTTCCTTCGATTTTTTCGGTGGTAACAAGCTCACTGTCTCCGCCCTCCAACGGAACGCGCCATAAAGAATATGTGTTGTTACGGATTTGCGCTTCCCCGATACTTTCGTGATTATACACAACGTAGTATACAAAACCGCCGTTAACAAACTCGATGTCGAAATGCGACGAAGAAGAGTTTAAATCAAGATCTATTATACCGGTAACATCGCCGTCAAGAGTCGAACGGCAGATACTCCGTCCGTCCGCTTTATAGATAATGTTATCCTTATAAATAAACATATCCTCTATAGATATCGAACCCGGAAGATTCTTAACCAAGGTCTTTCTTCCGCTTCCGTCGATATTTGCACAGCACAAACGTCCCGTAGCAATATCATCCTCATTTTCCGAAGGCTCATCATCAAAGAAATAAACCTTATCTCGGTAATAAAACGCTTTCCAACAAGCAAAAAGCTTTTCATAATTTCCGTCATCATCAAAACGGCAATAATAACGCGCCACATTAGTATAGTTTTCGCCCTCAGAAACGACGCCGTATACTATGCCGTCCTTTTCATACATATTAAAAGCCTCGAGATAGAAGACGGTGCTTAGCCCACCCGATGATTTCACGGTGCCGATTACGCCGTCAATACTACCTGCCGCGTAAACGTTTTCGCCGAATTTTGAATACATAACCGTGTCGGAATGGAAGGTTCCGTCTGTAATAACGGTATATGCACATTCGAGACCTGTCTCGAAACCAAGACTCGGTTTTGAAGTATCGTCCTGCGATTCGTCAACTGAGCTTTCAGATTCCGAGGTCGAGGAAGCAGAAGGCTCGGAAACACCACCCGACGTATCTACGCTTTCATCGCAAGCGGTCAAAGCCACAACAAGCATAAAAGCAGAGAGAATAACAGCGATAATTCTTTTCATTTTCCGAGTCTCCTTTTGTTTTATCTATTTCTATTTACAGTCTACTACTTTAAACAGCGTTTGTCAAGAAAAAGGCGTTCCTTACGAAAACGCCCTTTTGTTATTACAAGTGTTTAATAAGCTCGCGGATATCGGCCATTTCTTCGGGGGTGACTCGATATAGCAAATTGAATGTCCGCAAAATATACGTGCCGTCCGAATCGTGCTCATATATCTCATAACTATGCTTACGATCGGTTGATTCAAATTGGAAAATATACTTGTTATTATATCCCAACGAACGTAACTCATCCCATACGTTAGATACGCTTTCCGAAACGGAATACACTCTGTTATCCGCCGTCTGCAGGGACGATAGAATCATATTAAGCGATTTACTTTTATCCGCGTCAAGTGTTCCGACATAGTTAGGCGGTTCTATATCCGGCTCTTCGTACGGCTCGCCGTCATAGTCGTCGTAAACCTTATAGATCGGTCCGTTGTATGGAACGGTATCATCGACCGAATCGCCCGACGAGGTTTCTCCCGACGAGGTTTCTCCCGACAAGATATCGTCTTCGACTGAGGGGTCTTCGGTCGAGGGGTCTTCGGTTGAGGGTTCTTCGGGCAAGAGCCCTTCGGTCGAGGAGTCTTCGACGGAAGGGTCTTCGACGGAGGGTTCTTCGGTTGAGGATTCTTCGGTTGAGGATTCTTCGAAGGGTTCTTCGGTAATTTCTTTAGAGTTTTCTTCGGACGAGATTTCTATATCCTCGGCGCTTTCTTCGGAGCTTTCCTGATTTACGCTTTCGTCTTCGTTAGCGGCAAAAGAGGAGTCGTTATCATCGGAATCGGATGGCGCGGGTAAGAGAACGGAGGGGTTGTCTTCCCTATCAAAAATCTCGGAAGGAATTTTCGGAGGCTCGGCGGGAGCTTCGCCTCGTAACAGAGCAAGGGGAAGGATAGAAACGCAAATTAGTATTGCCGCGGCGATACCGATAGTTATAAGTCCTTTATAGCTTTTTCGGCGAATAGGCATTTCCGCTTGAAGAATAAAAGAATCGTCAAGCTCTCCGAGCGACGAGAGAATATCTTCGGGCTTCATATTTCAACTCCCCTTTCCGTGAGATATTTTTTGAGTTTTTTTCTTATACGCGCAAGGCGTACGTTAACGTTATTTTCGGTAATATTCATATACGAAGCAATATCCTTCGCGTTATCGAAATACCAATATCTACGCAAGAACAGCGCCCTATCATAAGAATCTAGGGACAAAATAAAGGATTCGAGGGTCTTTAACAGCTCGTTACGGGAAAATTCGCTTTCAACGGTTTCGTTAGAGGGCAGGCACGCTTCGAGCTCGGAAAGGCATACGTCGTAGCGGTTATCACGCTTTTCCGCCGTATTGAACGCTACACGCTTGAGGGCAAGGTTGCGGGCAATTTTGAGGACATAGGGCAATAGGTTGTCGGGTTTGTTGGGCGGGATAGCGTTCCAGACCGCTAAATAGGTATCGTTAGCGCATTCTTCTGTATCCTCGGAATTCCCGAGGACGTTCATACAGATTCGTTTGACTGCTTTGCCGTATTTTAATTCAAGCTCGGTTATAGCCGTTTCAGAGCGCGCGAAAAGAAGGTCGATAATTTTTTTATCGTCCATAATACGCGCACCCGCCTTTCCTATTAAATCTGCCCTCGACAATATAATACGTTTTTATGAGATAACCTTACAACATTTTTTGACTTTTTTCAAGTTTTTTGCTGAATTTAAAAACCGACGGAGTAAACCGTCGGTTTTGTATTATCAAATCACATATTTTTCGAACGTGCCCTGAGCGCGCGCATCACATTCGGCGAGAATCACGGTACCGTTGTCGGCATAATCGACCTCGAGCACGGTCGCCAAGCGATGAACGTCGGCAACGACGTTACCCTCGGAATAAGGGATAAGAAGCTTTAGCTTTTTCTTTCCGCTTGCGACAAGCTCGTCGAGTTTCTCCAAAAGAGCGTTCGTGCCGTCGCCGCTTTTAGCGGATATCTCGATAGAGTCCATAGGATAAGGAGTATCCTTAACGGCGATATCGCATTTATTGAACACCTCGATAATCGGCTTATCTCCCGCGCCGAGCTCGGTTATAAGGTTTTTCGTAACGTCGCGCTTACGCTCACGCTCGGTTATTTCCTCGCTCGCGTCGGTAAGGATTATTATATAATCGGCGTATTTCAACTCTTCGAGAGTAGATTTGAACGCCTTTACAAGGTGGGTCGGGAGTCGGTCGATAAATCCTACGGTATCGGTAAGAAGTATTTCAGCGCCGCTTGGAAGAGTCAAGCGTCTCGTCGTCGGGTCAAGCGTCGCGAAAAGCTTATCCTCGGCGAGTATTCCCGCATCGGTAAGGGTATTCAAAAGCGTAGATTTACCCGCGTTGGTATATCCGATTATCGCGGCGGATTTTATACCCGAACGTTCGCGCGACGCGCGTTTAACGGCGCGGGTACGCTCGATCTCGGCAATTTCCTCGGAAAGGGCGGCAATACGTCTTTTAATATGGCGTCTGTCAGACTCAAGCTTGGATTCACCGGGGCCTCTCGTACCGATACCGCCGCCGAGACGTGATAATTCCTTACCTCTACCCGTCAAGCGGGGAGCGGTATAGCGGAGACAGGCGATCTCAACCTGTAATTTACCCTCGCCCGTAACGGCGTGAAGCGCGAAGATATCGAGAATAAGCATCGTACGGTCAATGACGCGCACGTCGGGAATCTCTTTTTCGAGATTAGCTATCTGTGACGGAGTCAATTCATTGTCGAAAACAACGAGAGAAATATCACCGTCGTTTTTAATAAATTCGGCAATTTCCAAAACCTTACCGCTTCCGATATAGGTCGCCTTATCGGGAGTCGCACGGTTTTGAACGACACGCGCGGCTTCCTCACCGCCCGCCGTCTCCAAAAGTCTCGCAAGCTCGTCAAGCGAACGCATACATTTTTCCGCTTCGTCGGTAGTAGAAACCGAAACGAGCAAGGCACGTCCCGAGCCGGATTTAAGCTCTTCGGTTATATTAAGGTTTTCCATTGGAGTTACACCTCTGTTTATTTGTAAGTCGGTTTAAGTACGGATGCTCCGCATCCTACAATCCCTCAGACGCCTTGGCGCCAGCTCCCTTTACACAAGGGAGCCTTTTAAGCTCGTCAAAATCAAAACACTACCACACAAAGGAATGTCAAATTCGAGAAGCCTCAAGAAAAAAGTAAAGCGGCACTATCAGCGCCGCTTTTTGGTACTTTTGAATTGCTACAATTAGTCGAGGTTGAACTTCTTCTTGAACTTATCAACACGTCCGCCTGCGTCAACAAACTTCTGCTTGCCGGTGAAGAACGGATGGCATTTGGAACAAATATCAACCTTAACATTATCCTTAACGGACTTGGTAACATATTCAGCGCCACAAGCACACTTGATAGTAGTGGTCTTGTAATCGGGATGGATACCCTGCTTCATTTCTATTTCCTCTCTTTCATATACTGAAGGGACAGCGTCCCAATATTTCACACATAGCAGTGTATCACACATTATTTAAAAATGCAATACCTTTTTCAGGATTTTTTTATTTTTTTCGCAAGACTCGGTCGGCTCTTGCTTTTTATAATAAAATATACTATAATATTTATAATTATACGTAATATTTACCCTTTCGGAGGTACGAAATATGAAGCTTACCTATCTCGGCACAGCGGCGGCAGAGGGATGGCCTGCGCTTTTCTGCAATTGCGAATACTGCAAAAAAGCTAAAGAGCTCGGCGGAAAGAACCTAAGAACCCGTTCGCAATCACTTATAAACGACGATCTTCTTATCGATTTCCCGTCGGACACTTATCATCACGTTCTTATGAACAAATTGGACCTTTCCGCGGTAAGATATTGCTTTATCACCCATTCCCACCAAGACCATTTCGAGCCTATGGATATAGTTTACCGAATGGAAAGCTGTTATTCGCATAATATGACCGAGCCTATGCTCGACATATACGGCAACGAGGCGGTAAATCAAAAGTTCAATAAGTTTTTCAGCCTCGGTGAAGAGGAATTGCCCGCGCAAGCCGCAATACACGAAATCAAGCTTTACGAAGCGGTTGAGGTCGGAGATTACAAAATCACTCCCCTTCCCGCCTACCACAAGCTTGACGAAACGGCTTTCGTTTATCTTATCGAATCGAAGGGCAAGGTTATCCTTTACCTTCACGACACCGGACTTCTTTACGACGAGGTATACGATTATCTCGCAAAGAGCGGACTTCGCGCAGACCTCGTAAGCTACGACTGCACCTATGCGGCGCTCCCGAGCGGCGGCGGACACATGGGACTCGACAGCGTACCCGAGGTAAGAAGACGACTTACCGAAATCGGATTTACCGACGACAAGACGACCCATATTGTAAATCATTTTTCTCATAACGGTATCCTTTTACACGACGAGTTGGAGAAAGCGGCGGCGGAGATAGGTTTCTTATGCTCCTACGACGGATTCTCTATCGAGATTTAGGAGATTATGATGAAGATTTCTACCAAAATCATCGCGTTATTAACCGCAATCTTAACGGTTTTTCCTCTATTATGCTTTAACGTATTTTCTGAAGGCGAGAGGAACTACACCATTATTGACGGCGAAAACGTATACCGCCAAAACGACTCGGCGGTAATATACAGCGGAACCGATACAATAACCCTTAACAGCAGAGGCTACGACGTCGTTTTAGACTCCGACGGAATCGTAACCGAGATATTCAAGGGGTCGCTCGGAAGTGACCGTGTAATAACCATTCCCGAGGGCGGGTGCGTCGTTTCGGCGGTCGGAAGCGCTAACGTTTGGTTAAAGGAAAACGCAAAGGTCGGAGCGAAATTCGCTTACGATCGTTATACCCAAAAGCTCTTTTTATGCAACACCGACGGAAGCTTCGAACCCTATTTCAGCGAGTCTGTCGCAGTGACGGGCGAAAACGGTGATTACACCCTTTCGTCGGAGGTTTCGTCGAAGTACAAATATTCGGTAACCGTTAACGCCGAGGGCGTTATCATCTCCCGCGGAAAGGATATAACCGTGCCCGAGGGCGGTATTACAATTTCGGCGGTTACCGAAGAAGACCGCAAAAAGCTTATCGCGTACGCTATCGTCGGCGGCAAATGCACTGTTGAAAACGGATTTGCCACCTTTTCCTACGACAAGACTATGCATAAGCGCTCGATCACACTTGCGCTTGACGACGCAAATTCCGAATTTGAAAAGGCGAAAAGCGAATACCGTGATTTCGATATCGACGAGGCTCAGAATATTATAACCTTTTCGGAGCAGACCGCGGCGACCGACGATTTCACGACCTATCTTTCGGCGACCTCGTTTATATACGCTTGCGAAACCGAAATAAGAAACGCCTGCTCGGAAAATACACCTCTTGAATTAAGAGGCGCGTTCCACACTCCCGACGAAACCAACGCCGCAGAGGTCAAAAAGACCGTCGCGTTGGCGAAAAATGCCGGTCTCAACTCGATAATTCTTCGCGTTACCAACGGCTACGGAACCTTCATCCCGCTTCCCGACAGATTTATATTCGGTCAGGACAGCCATTTCGGCGGCTTTGACGTTTTACAGAGCTATATCGACGTATGTAAGGAAGAAGGCATCGCGTTAACTCTTTGCGTTGACGTATACTTTAACGAATACGCTATCGTGGCAAACCGAAATTGGATTTTAGAAAACGAGGATCTTGACGCAAGCGGAGAGGCTCCCGACTACAAAACAATTTTCGACGGAGAATATTTCTCTCCCGCATCGACCGAATATAAGGAATATTTCTTAAGCTATATCGACTATATCGTCAGCACCTATGAAATAGAATCGCTTATGTTCGACTATTTAAGATATCCGAAATTTTCCGAGCTCACCGACTACGGATACGACAACGAAACTCTTAACCGTTTCTCGGAAGCTGTCGGAAAGCCTATCTCCGAATGCTATGCGATCAGAGAAAAAACCTTCGAGTCGCCCCTTTGGAGAGATTGGGTCAACTTCAAGACCTCGCTTATCGACGATATGGCGAGATCGATTTCCGAGACGGTAAGAAGCAAGCGAAGCGATATTACCCTAACGGCAGTCGCTATGAGCGATACAGTAGATTACTACTATATGCAAAATGCGACAGATTGGATCGAGGACGGAATAATGGACGGTCTTTGCGTATCCTTCTATGAACGCGACGACGAAGAAAACGATCCTATACCCGATATTGCGTATTACAGCTCTATGATAAGCGAAAAAAGCGAAATTTTTGCCAACTACACCTCGAACGACAAATATCTCTTTACGGGATTTGAGGTCGGAAAAGGATATTCCAAAGACGTTCTCGCAAAGGTTATCAACGACGCTCGAAGCGTGGGCTCTGACGGATTTATATTTACCGATCTTCGCGATTACGTCTCCCAGAGCGGAGCAAGCGTCAACAACGTAATTATGAAAACCGATTCAAAATCACCGCTCGGCGATAAAAAAGAGACTATTCGTTATATCCTCGAATATGCAAAAACGAGAATCAATGCTCAAATCGTCCTATCGGGCGGATGCGACCAAGCGACGGCTGACAGCGCTTGCGCCGAAATCGACGCAAAACTCACACTTCTTGATGAGGACAAGCTCACGCCCGAGCTTATTTCCGAATTAGAGAGCAACATCGCGATGATATTTGCCTCTTCACCCGCAAAAAGTGCGGTATTAAGAGAATTTACCGCTCTTGCGAAGCTTTCCAAGCTTACGAAAGCCGAGGCCGAGGACATTACACCTCCCGAAAACAACGGAGACACATCGCGCCTCCCCGAGGACGAAAGCGTCGATGACGACGTTTCCGAGGAAGAAAGCCAAAACAAAGCCCCCGCATTCAACGGAGGCGATGACGAGGAAGGCGTTGACGTCGGAAGAATACTTATATTCCTATTCGTAGGAATAGCTATGGCGGCTTCAATCGCTTGTATCGTAATTTTTGCCGTACGCAAAAAGGAAACCAAGCCCGTAAACCGTCATATGAGACAGAACGACGAAAATTCCGAGCAACCCTAACTCAAAGAATAGAATAAATAAGAAAAACCGACCAAAAATAGTAATCTTTTTGTTGACTTAAAAGATTATATGGTGTATAATTAGACAAATTAAAGTCCTTGGAGGTAATTATAATGAAACATATCAAGACTATCGAAACCCGTAACCTTTGCGAAAGCGCTAAGAACGGCGGATGCGGCGAATGCCAGACTTCCTGCCAGTCCGCTTGCAAGACCAGCTGCGGTATTGCTAACCAGCAGTGCGAAAACAAAAAGGAAAGCAAATAAGTTTTTCGGAAGTGCCGCCCGCGTGGCGGCACTTTTTCTAATTTCACTTTAGAGGAACTGTATGATTCACCAATACAAACTTAACGGATACAATATCGTTTTGGATATATGCTCGGGCTCGGTTCATTGTGTGGACGACGTCGCGTACGATATCATTTCTTTATACGAAGCCAAGCAAAAGAGCGATATCCTTTCCGAAATGAAGGATAAATACCTCGGCACCGACGGAATAACCGAATCGGACATTGAGGAATGCTATGACCAGATAACCGAGCTTAAGGACAGCAAAAAGCTCTTCACTCCCGACACCTTCGCTCCTATGGCAGGTGAGCTTAAGAGAAAGACCTCGGGCGTTATCAAGGCGTTATGTCTACACATCGCCCATACCTGTAACCTTAACTGCTCGTATTGCTTCGCCAGCCAAGGAAAATACCACGGTGACAGAGGCTTGATGAGCTTTGAGGTTGGCAAGCGCGCTCTCGATTTTCTCGTTGAAAACTCGGGCTCGAGAAGAAATCTCGAGGTAGACTTCTTCGGCGGAGAGCCCTTGATGAATTTTGACGTAGTCAAACAGCTCGTCGAATACGCAAGAAGCATCGAAAAAGAGCATAACAAGAATTTCCGTTTTACGCTCACCACTAACGGTATGCTTATCGACGACGACGTTATCGATTTTGCAAACCGCGAAATGAGCAACGTTGTTTTAAGTCTTGACGGAAGAAAAGAGATCCACGACCGTTTCCGCGTCGATTTCGCGGGCAAGGGAAGCTGGGACAGAATCGTTCCCAAGTTCCAAAAGCTCGTTGACGCAAGAGGCGGCAAGGATTACTATATGCGCGGTACCTTTACCCACGCAAACCCCGATTTCTTGAAGGATATTGAAACCATGCTCGACCTCGGCTTTAACGAATTGAGCATGGAGCCCGTTGTTTGCGCTTCGGGCGACCCCAGCGAATTGACCGAGGAGGATCTCCCCATCGTTCTCGACCAATACGAAAAGCTCGCGTCTCTTATGTTAAAGCGTGAGCGCGAGGGCAAGCCCTTCACCTTCTATCACTATATGATAGACCTTACGGGCGGTCCTTGTATCTACAAGCGTATATCGGGTTGCGGCTCGGGTACCGAATATATGGCGGTCACTCCTTGGGGCGACCTTTACCCCTGCCACCAATTCGTCGGCGACGAAAAATTCAAGCTCGGCGACGTATTCAACGGAGTTGACAATTTTGAAATCCAGAAGGAATTCGAGGATTGCAACGTCTACGCGCGTAAGGAATGCGCCGATTGTTGGGCGAAGCTTTATTGCTCGGGAGGTTGCGCGGCTAACGCGTATCATGCTACCGGCTCGGTAAGAGGTATTTACGAATACGGATGTAAGCTTTTCCGCAAGAGAATGGAATGCGCCATTATGCTCGCGGTCGCAAAGACCTTCGACGAAGAATGATGACTACGCCGATTTGTGATTTTGTAAAGGAATACCGCAATACAGACGCTCTGCGGCTTCATATGCCCGCTCACAAGGGCGTTTCCCTGCTCGGGTATGAGAGTTACGATATAACCGAAATAAGCGGAGCAGACTCGCTGTACGAGGCGTCGGGCATAATTGCCGAGAGTGAGCAAAACGCGTCAAGCCTTTTCGGCTCGGATACCTATTATTCAACCGAAGGCTCGTCTCAATGTATCCGCGCGATGGTATACCTTATAAAGCTATTGGGCGATTCGGTAATAATTGCCGAGCGTAACGCTCATAAGACCTTTATCACCGCGGCGGCGCTTACCGACTCCGAGGTAAAATGGTTACGTTCGGACGGAAATTATCTCGAATCGAAAATCGATTTGGCCGAGTTGGAAACAGCTTTGGAAAATACCGACCGAAAAAACAAGGCCGTGTATATCACCTCGCCCGACTATTTAGGAAACGTCGCGCCCATAAAGGAAATATCCGAAATATGCAAAAAACACGGCGCCATACTCGCCGTTGACAACGCTCACGGTGCATATCTTAAATTCCTTCCCGAGTCGTTACATCCTATCGACCTCGGCGCGGATATATGCTGTGATTCGGCTCATAAAACGCTTCCCGTTTTGACGGGCGGAGCTTACCTTCATATTTCAAAAAACGCGCCTTATACGTTCAAGGAACGCGCAAAGGACTCGTTATCTCTTTTCGGCTCAACGAGTCCGTCTTATCTTATTTTGCAATCCCTTGACAACGCTAACAAATACATATACAATGGATATGCAGAAAGACTTTCCGAATTTATCCTTTCGGTAGAAAATATCAAAGCCTTGCTCACCGCCAAAGGATTTGTCCTATCGGGAAACGAGCCCTTAAAAATCGTACTCGAAGCGAAGAAGTACGGATATACAGGAAAAGAAATATCCGATATTTTAGAAAAATCAAATATTTTTTCTGAATTTTCCGACCTCGATTTTACCGTTTTTATGGTTTCGCCCGAAACGGGAGAAAATGGACTTTTAAGGCTTCGCGACGCGTTAACCTCTATTCCCAAACGCAAAAGTATACTCGAAGCTCCCCCGAAAATGACGGATTTTCAAGCTTCCGCTTCGATAAGAGAGGCAGTATTTTCGGAAAGCGAAATAATCGACGCAAAGGATTCCGAGGGACATATATTCGCCGACACGAATATTTCCTGTCCGCCTGCAGTACCTATTATTATTGCAGGTGAGGTTATAAGCAAACAAACGATAGAAGCCTTTAAGTATTACGGAATCGAAAAATGCAGGGTTATTAAAGAATAATATCATCAACAAAGGTGGAACAGTTATGAAAAAAGCATGTCTTATTATTTCCATATCGCTTTGTGTACTATTCGTTTTTCTACCTATTTTTGAGCTTATCGCGTTACTTACCGACCTTGAATTCACCCTTTATTCGGATTTGGTAATTTCGATAATTCAAACGGTTCTTTCGGTAGGAGCCGCCGTTGCCCTATTTATTATGCGCCCCGAGCTCGGTCTCACCGAAAAAATACTGTTAAATATTATCACTCCCCTTTCGATAATCAACGCTCTTTGCTTTATCGAATCCGACGGAATCGCTCCTATAATACTCGTTGTGATTTCCGCTTTGAGTATGTTCGCGCTATACGTCAAGTTCGTCCCCGACAGCGCGTTCAAAGCCACTTCGGCGGTTTTCTCGGTATTGCTTACTATCGGATTTGTTGTCGGTTATCTCGTAATCGGTTTGCTCGGAGACGTTATCAACGAAAGAAACGTAACCGAAACCATCGAATCGGGCGACGGCGTTTATATAGCGGAGATTTCCTCGGTTAAGGGCATTCTCGGCGACGAGATGGAGGTCAGGGTTTATCCCGCCGAGGCAAAGGCTCGCGTTCTTATCGGCTCGTATACCTATTCCCCTATCTCGCTCTACACCGGCGAGCCTCACGAAACTCAAACCGCAAATATCGAGTGGAAGGACAACGCTACCCTCGTTATCAACGGTCAAGAGCATAATATTGTTTTCGAATAAAAGATTTGCCGTAGGCGAAAAGCCTACGGCATTTTTTAATCAAAATATTCCTTTTTAGCCTCGGTATAATCGATCATATTGACCCTTCCGTCGCTGTTTAAGTCGGCGAGAACCGATCCCTTAGAATCCAATTCGGTCTTTCCGAGCACAGCACTTTTAATGAGCTGAAGATCAAACATATTAAGCTTGCCGTCGCAATTTATATCGCCCTTATTTACCAATCCGAAATACAACGCGACAACGGCGGCTTCCGCCTTTGCGAGCGACCTGAGATTATCGTCATCAAGCAACCAATAAGCGGCATATTCATTCGTATGGAATGAATGCTCGATAAGATAATAAAGCGGGCAATCGGTCTCGCTTGCTCCGCGAAGCACGCCGTAGTATTCCCAATCTCCCTTCGTACTCTTTCTCGTCTTGACATAACCGCCCGAAACACCCATAACTGAAGCGACGGTCTTGGCAAGCTCAAGCGCGAGAGAATGCGAATTATTGATATTATCGTAGGAAGCGTATACGTCCACGCGGTCGGTTTTAGAGCTCGTCGAAGCGTTGGAATGAAGCGAAATGAACAAATCGCATCCTTTAGCCATTCGTCCGCGTTTCGTCACGGCTAAATCCTTTTCTGCAACGTCACGCGTTTTCAAAACCTCAAACCCGTAATAGCCAAGCTCCTCGGCAAGATATTCGCAAAGCTGCCACATCCGACGCGACTCCCAATATTCTGAAACGACGGGGCTTCGGTTATAGTCGGCGTAATGCCCCGCGTCGAGCATTATTCTTTTGATAGTTACTACTCCTTTCTTGTTTGCCTTTCCCCTATATCAGTATATCAAAAGACCGCCGTTTAAACAATCGGCGGTCTTTAAGAAAATTCATATATGTTTTTGTAGCAATATAACAGTTTCTAAACGAAGTCGCATTTTTGTCCCACGTTTGTCGCAGACACGCGTCCGTTTGTATTTTCGATAATATCGGCAACGAATCCGTCGGCGAGATTATCGCGAACGGTAACCGTCATTATAACGTCGGTCCCGAAATCGCTATCCTCTATTCTACCGTTGACCGAGGAGATAAGAGGCATTAATTTTTGATAGTCTGAATAATTACACTTAAGCTGAAGAAGCGTAAAGGTTCCAACCTCGACGACCTCGGATTCCTTAATCGCGCCCGAAGCGGCGGCAGTATAGGCACGAACCAATCCTCCCGTACCGAGAAGTATGCCGCCGAAATAACGCGTCACGACAACGGCAACGTCGGTTATACCCGATTTACGGATAGCATCGAGAATAGGCATTCCCGCTGTACCGTGAGGCTCACCGTCATCCGAAAAGCGCGACGCAAATCCCTCGCGAAGCACGTAGGCATAGCAATTATGCGTAGCGTCGGAATGCTTTTTCTTTATCGAATTAACGAACGCGATAGCTTCGGCTTCGGTTTTCACGGGGGCGCAATAGCCTATAAAATCGCTCTTTTTCTCTACAAACGCGTATTCGGCGTTTTTTCGGACCGTTTTATAATCCATCAGCCGCAGAACTCGTTATAGATAGACTTGATGGTGTCGTTAAAGTGATCTTCGTCAACACCGATGATAATATTGAGCTCACTGCTGCCCTGATCGATCATACGGATATTGATTCCGTCCTTAGCAAGTGCGCCGAAGATTCTTGCGGCAGTACCGGGCATACCTGCCATATTTCTACCAACGACAGCTATGAGACAGATCGAATGGCAGACGTCGATATGGTCGGGGTTGACTTCCTTTTGGATTGCAGTTACGATATCGTTTTCTCTATCCTTGATATCGTCGGTATTGATGACGACACACATAGTATCGATACCCGAGGGGAGATGCTCGAAAGGAATATCGCGGTCGGCAAAGACCTTCAAAACGCGCATACCGAAGCCGAGCTCTTGGTTCATCATATCTTTTTCGATACGAATGATGGTAAAGCCCTTTTTGCCCGCGATACCGGTGATGATGTCGTCGGTACGGTAGCCTTCGGTCGAGGTAACGATAAGAGTACCGTCGTCTTCGGGACGGTTGGTGTTACGGATATTTATCGGAATGCCCGCGAGTTTAACAGGGAAAATGCTGTCTTCATGAAGAACAGAAGCACCCATATAGGAAAGTTCGCGGAGTTCGCGGTAAGTAACAACTTTGATAGGACGGGGGTTTTCGACAATTCTCGGGTCGCACATAAGGAAGCCCGAAACGTCGGTCCAG
>JAZRLT010000242.1:0-7776 GCA_045646995.1 Eubacteriales bacterium
GACGGTAAGGTAAATATGTTCGACTATATTATCGTAAAGTCGATTTATATGGGTCTCTCGACGCCCGACGAGGAAACCTTTGGGCTTGCGGACGTTAATAATGACGGCAAGGTAAATATATTCGACTATATTATTATTAAGTCCGATTGCTTTGCATAACGTGCGAAATTGTTATAAAACAATTAAGAAAAAAGAAAACTAACCAAAAAGGACCGCGTTTGATGCGCGGTTCTTTTTTTGTTTTTGTTTAGAATGACGAAAAGCGTCGTTCGAGGTTTACAAACGGGAGTTTTTGTGGTAAACTCTAAATAGTAAAATGGAGGATTGTCCTCTAAAAAAGGAGAACGGTGTATGAAAAAACATCTTACCCGATTGACGGCGTTAGCGCTTTCGGTGTTGCTTGTTGTTGCGGTATTGGCGATTCCTGCGTCCGCAGCTACATATAAAAAGGGAACGAACTCGATTTCGTCTTCGTATAAGTCGGGTCCCTATTATCAGAATTTCTCGAAAATCCCCCTTACGGGTGACGGCAGACTCGACGTTGTTGCCGTTGCTTTGTCCCAGCTCGGTTATGAAGAAAGCTCGAGCGTTAACGACTTGAGCGGTCTTAACGGCTCGGACGGTTATAATATTACCGAATATAACTATAATATGGGTGACTTCGGCTCGGGTTACGGCTATTATTGGTGCGCTACCTTCGTTTCGTGGTCTCTCTTCCAGTCTGACTGTACCGACCAGATGGGCTATAAGGACTGGACCCGTAACCACACCGGCGATAAGAACTATATCTGGTGCGGTGTAAGCTGTTCTCAATGGGCGGCTCAGCTCCGCAGATACGGCTATTGGAAGAATTCGCTCTATCAGGGCGGCGCCGCATATACTCCCCAATCGGGCGACCTTATCTTCTTTACTTGGGACGGCGCGGCTAACTCCGAGGACCATATAGGTATCGTTGTTTACTCCGACGGCTCTACCGTTTATACCGTAGAGGGTAATACGAGCGACGCTTCGGGTCTCGACTCGAACGGCGGCGGTGTTTACTATAAGTCCTATTCGCTTTCCGCAAGCACCATTGCGGGCTACGGCGTTATGCCTTATAATACCGTTTCCTCGGCTAAAAAGATCGATTACAGCGGTGCTAACCCCACTACCGGTCTTTATATGGCAACTCAGCTTAAGAATATCTACGCAAATCCTACCGACTCCGATTATAGCTGGCGTATGGCTCGCTTTACTATGTTCGAGGTTATCGGTGTAAGCGCAGATAAGTCGATGGTAAAGGCTGTTTGTACGACTACTACCGGTGCGACTGTTACCGGTTGGGTCAAGAACAATTCCGACAGAATCCTTCAGCTTACCGTTACCGAGCCTGCCGACCCGAATAAGGTCGCGCTTGAGGAATCTATTAACGCAGCTAAGGGAATCAAGTTCTCGGATTACAGCGTTTCCTCTCTCGAAGCCTTCTATACCGCGTATAATAACGCGTTGACGGTTTTCGATTCTTCTTCCGCTTCCTCTTCCGACTATAAGGCGGCAAGCGATGCGCTTAACGCGATTATAAATAACCCCGTAAAGGTTCTTTCCAACGGTAAGTCCTATACCTCGAGCGCTCAGACGCGTAGCGACGATTGGGTAGACGACGGGCTTATTCTCACCGACGGCGCTAAGGGTAATCCCAACGGCGGTAATACCGGTTACGGCGGATGGATGCATCAGCTTGAATCGGTTATCGACCTCGGCTCGGTTCAGTCCTCTGATACCTATACCGTTTATCTTGCGGCAGGTGTGTGGGGAATTACGCTTCCGAAGGATCAGTTCTATTCGGTTGAGGTGTTCGCTTCGAACAGCCCCGACAGCGGCTTCGTTTCGATAGGTACCTCTAACGAATTTGTCCATAACAGCGGCTCTAACGTCGTTGATAAGGATTGGACCACCTATACTCTTACCGTCAGAGCAAACGCTCCCGTAAGCGCACGTTATATTAAGTTTGTTGTTACCAATAACGAATGTATAGGTCATATCTGGGTCGATGAGCTTGAGGTTTCGGTCGGCGGTCCTGCTGCCAGCGGCGTATATCTCAGCCATGCTAACCGTTTCGTTACCTCGGGTGACGCTAATATCTTCACTCCCGCTTTCGGTACTATCGCGGCAAATACCGCTAACCACTGCTGGACTACCAACGTTGTTGCTAAATGGAATTCTTCCGCTAACGGATACGTTATTACCTCTGTTACTGACGGTGTCGGAACCGCTACTACCGATATCGTTCTTGCAAGCGATGAAATTCTCATCGCGGCTCACGGCTGGGAGGGAGAAGGAGTTACCGACCCCGTTGTCGGAAGTATGGCGAATAAAAACTCACTCGCTACGGCTACCGTTGGTCAGATCATCTATCTCCACGGCGTTGACGTAGCAAACGCTAAGGTTCTCCCCGGCGCGTATATCACCTTCCGCGGTACGGGCGTTGTTGACGGCTCGGTCGATCTTCACCATCCCGGCGACCCCGCCGACTGCACTAACGATCAGGTTTGTGCGGCTTGCGGTAAGGTTCTCGACGAGGCTCACGGTCATACCGAGGGCGAATGGGAAGAACTCGATGACGGTACTATGGTTCTTAAGTGTACCGTTTGCGGCGAGGTTCTCGATACCAAGACTGCCGATGAATATGAAAAGGGTGACGTTAACGCCGACGGTAAGATCAATATGTTCGACTATATGATGATAAAGTCTATCTATATGGAAAAATATACTCCTACCGACGCAGAATTTGACCGCGCCGACGTGAATGACGACGGTAAGGTAAATATGTTCGACTATATCCTTGTTAAAAACGTTTGCCTTCAGTAATTAATAATATAATCGTACGATAAAATCGTCGCGAGAAGCCGCGACGATTTTTTATGCTTATTGACATTTTGATTCAAAAAATGTATAATACTGAGTTAAGAAAGTATATTGTTTTATAGGGATTAAAAATAATGATAAAAGACCGCTCGGGAAATGTTCTCGCCTCTGACGAGGGACAGGAAAAAACGCTTTCCTTCTTTTACGAAAATGCCTTCGGACGGGTTTTGACAAAGATTCTTTGCCGAAGATTTATATCGAATATAGTCAAGGCGTATATGGAATCCTCGCTCTCAAAGGGTAGGATAAAAAAGCTTGTAAAGCTTCATAATATCGATATGAACGAATATGAAAACCGCGAGTTTTCATCGTTTAACGACTTTTTTACCCGTAAGATAGCCGACGGAAAGCGCGAAATAGACGAAAATCACGCTTCGGTGATTTCTCCCGCCGATTCTAAGCTTACCGTTTATGATATCGACGAAGAAAGCGTTTACCGTATAAAGGGCTGTGATTACAGTATCGTTAAGCTTTTGGGCGGTGATTATGAGCTCGCGCGCGAGTTTCTCGGCGGAAAATGCTTTATCTACCGCCTGACCGTTGATAATTACCATAGATATTGCTATCCCGACGGCGGCAGAGAAGTGTCTTACCGTTTTATCCCCGGCGTACTTCATACCGTCAATCCGATAGCGACGGCGCGTTACGACGTCTACGGAAAGAATTGCCGTGAGCTTACGGTTATCGATACCGATAACTTCGGAAAAATAGCCTATATCGAGGTCGGCGCTATGCTCGTCGGACGTATAAATAATTACCATCCCGAAAATAGCTTCAACCGCGGTGACGAGAAGGGTTATTTCTCGTTCGGCGGCTCGACGATAATCCTGCTTTATAAAAAGGATACCGTTTCGGTCGATTCGGATATCGCCGAAAACAGTAAGACCGAAATAGAAACTACCGTAAAATACGGCGAAAAAGTCGCCTCGCTAAAATAATCGGAGCTTTATATGTCCAGTATTATATCGCGCTCGGCAAAGGTCGAAATAAAGGCTTTCGTGCCGAATGAAAACAGCTGCGGCTGTATCGAAAAAGTTAATAATGCGTCACTTATCGACGGAATAAAGGCTACCTCGGATTATAACGACGAAGCTTGGAACCGCTTTTTCTTGGGACTCGGCAGAGAAATAATCGTCGATCTGGGCGGTGTTTTCGCCGTTGACGGTATAGACGCGGGTTTTCTCCACGACAGAAGCAACAATATCTTCTGCCCTGAGTCAGTAAGGGTTCTGCTTTCGGAAAACGGAGTTGATTATTATCCCGTCACCGTTATTGACGCGCCCTATCCCGCTTCCTTCGGTATGGCGGCGCGCGCAAGATATTCTGCGGATTTCGGCTGTGCCTACCGCGCGGAATTCGTAAAGCTTGTCTTCTCGGTCGAGGAATTGGTATATTGCGATGAAATATCGGTTTTCGGCTCCGAGTGTAACGGTTTCGAGTCGAGCTTCCGTTCTTCTCCCGAAAACCTGATCCATAAAAACGCGTATGCCGACCGAAACGCCGTCGGCGCAGGCGATATCGTTATGATACCCTACGGCACGATCGGTGAACGCTATTATGCCATAAAGAGCGAGGAGCTTTTGCCATATCTTGCGCATATAGATACCGACGGTCGGATAACCGACACTATGTTCGACGCGGCCGCATTCGTTCCCGCGCGTATAAGTCCCTTCGGCGGAAGCTTTGACCGTGAGGGCGGACCTACGACGCTCGACGGCTGGAAATACCTTATCGACGAGCTTTTCGCCGACGGAATAAACCTTTGTGCGCTCGACGATGCGGTAAGAGATTTGAAAAAATGGTTCGGTATGCCCGACGACTATAAATATAAGGTTTTTCTTGCCGCGCCCGTGCCTAAAATTTCTCTTCAACCCTTCGGAGATATAAACGGCGACGGCATCGAGGATAAATTGATAACTACCGAGGATTGCGTCAACGCATATCTTTGGTTCGTTGACGAGGTCAAGCGCCGCTTCGACCGACTGGGACTTAAAAATATTACGGTCGACGGCTGGATATGGAACGAAGGAACGCTCTCGCGTGAGCGTAAGGACGACGAGCCCGAATTCGCAAAGGCTTGTGTGACCGCGCTTCACGAACGCGGCTATAAATGTATATTTACTTCCGATTTCCAATCGGGATTTGCCGAAAAGGCTGACGATATCGGCTTTGACCTTACCGTAATGAACGGCGGAGTTGACTTCGGAATGTTTTCGGAAAACGTTGAGGGTGTGCTCGATGACCTCTCCTCGGTTTGCCGTAAATACGGCTTCGGTATCGAGATCGATCTTCGCGATTCGCTCTCTTCCCGAGAAACGGCTGAGGATTCGTTCAAGACCCTTTACACGGTATTTACGAAATCGGTGAAAAACGGCTTGGCTGACGCGCCCCGACTTTATCGGCTCTCCCCGTCGCACCGCGCCGTGTTCGATTGCGCGGTGTCACGGAACCGCAATATAAGAATGGCGTACGATAAGCTTTATCGATTCATTAAGGGGGCTTCGCTCGGACTTCCCGAAACGGTCGAGGAAAATATCGCCGAGGAAATCATCGGGTACGTTCCCGACTCGGTTGTCGAGGAGACGGTAGAGGAAAATATATCGACCGTCGAGGAATCGACCGTCGAGGAAAATATCGCCGAGGAATCGATTGTCGAGGAATTGCCCGAGGAGATTGAGTCTGCTTCGGCAGTATTCGAGGAAAATAAACCCGAAGAGATAAATGAGCCCGAAAAAGACTTCATCGAGCCGAAAAAGCCCGAAATAAAGCGTGAGCCCGTTATCGAAAAACGCGAAAAGAATTCGCCTAACGTTACGAACATAAAAATTGACGTAAACTCCGAACCTAATTGCAAAAAGTGCTGTGAAACAAAGCGCAGTAACGATAAGAAAATGGCAATAGGACTCGGAATCGCCGCAGCGGCGGGCGCGTTGTTTATAATAAGCAGATTATTTAAGGATGATAAAGGGAGATAATTATGGATAAGCGTAACCTTACAATGCTTTGCGACTATTACGAGTTGACTATGGCTAACGGATATTTCCTTTGCGGAAAGAAGGATACGATAGCCTACTTCGACGTATTTTTCCGTGATATTCCCGACGGCGGCGGCTTTGCTATTGCCGCGGGTCTCGGCCCGATAATCGAATATATCCGCGACCTTCGCTTCACCAAGGATGATATCGATTATCTCCGCGCACAGAATATGTTTTGCGAGGAATTCCTCGAATATCTCGCTAATTTCCGCTTTACAGGCGATATTTACGCCGTTCCCGAGGGAACGCCCATCTTCCCGCGTGAGCCTGTAATTACCGTAAAGGCTCCCGTTATGGAGGCTCAGTTTATCGAAACCTACCTCCTTACCGCGTTTAATCACCAATCTCTTATCGCGACCAAGGCTAACCGTATCGCACGTGCCGCCGACGGACGTGCCGTAAGTGAATTCGGCGCAAGACGTGCCCAAGGCGCAGACGCCGCGCTTCTCGGTGCGAGAGCAGCCTATATCGGCGGTGTAAACTCGACCTCTTGTACACTTTCCGCGAAGGATTACGATATCCCCGTTTCGGGTACCATGGCTCATTCTTGGGTCCAGATGTTCGACGATGAATATACCGCGTTCAAGACCTATTGCGAATTATATCCCGACAACGTGACCCTTCTCGTCGATACCTATAACGTCGTAAAAAGCGGTATTCCTAACGCTATAAGAGCGTTCCGCGAATGCGGTATTAAGAAATGCGGCGTGCGTATCGACTCGGGTGATATTGCTTATCTTACGAAGAAGGTTCGTAAGATGCTCGACGAGGCGGGATTTGAGCATTGTAAAATTATAGTTTCGAACTCTCTCGATGAAAAAATAATCGTAGATATTATCCGTCAGGGCGCGAGAGTTGATGCCTTCGGCGTCGGCGAACGCCTTATTACCGCTAAGAGCCACCCCGTTTTCGGCGGTGTATATAAGCTCGCGGCAGTCGAAAACGAAAAGGGTAATATAATCCCGAAGATAAAGATAAGCGAAAACGAAGAAAAAATCACCAACCCTCATTTCAAAAAGCTCTACCGTCTTTTCCGTAAGAGCGACGGACGCGCGATAGCCGACTATATTACGCTTTACGACGAAACGATCGACGCTAACGAGCCTATCGAGCTTTTCGACCCCGTTTATACGTGGAAACGCCAAGTCGTAACCGATTACGATATCGTTGACCTCTTAAAGCCGATCTTTATAAACGGCGAGCTCGTTTACGAATCTCCGACCCTTTCGGAAATGCGTACCTATTGCCACGATCAGGTATACGCCCTTTGGGATGAGGTTCGCAGATTTGAAAACCCCCACCGCTATTACGTCGACCTTTCTCAAAAGCTTTGGGATTTGAAGCAGGAATTGTTGGCAAACGGCGGCAAACGATAGGAGCGCCAAGCATAATACCACAGAACGCACAAAAAGGATTTTATCCCGATTGTGCGTTCTTTTTATTTCTTTCTTCATACTGTAAGGGTTTGGTTTTTAAGGACTCATTGTATTTTTTGTACGATTCTGCGTAATTGACTCGTTTGTTGTGACCTTTCAAAGTTGTACGTATTGTAGGGACCGGCGTCCTCGACGGTCCGCTTTCGTGCGAATTTGTTGTATGTGAGAATTAAAATCGAAAACGATACAATTTATTACGCCGGATTTTTGAAATTGATATGCAATACAAATCGTTTTGTTTCGGACCGTCGCTGTTCACCCCAAAAATCTTCGATTTTCGGGGACCCCGTTTGACGCCGGTCCCTACGATTTTAATTGTTTGGTTTTTCTTTTAAAAAACGCTGTCATCCCTCACTTCAACCCCGCACTACTGCGAGAGGTGATGATTTTTCATAGCAAAA